>NZ_JAJCHL010000119.1:0-7673 GCF_020554505.1 Caldibacillus sp. 210928-DFI.2.18 | reverse complement strand
TAATGAATTTGATTCCAGGAGGGGTGCTATGAAGGAATATTTCAATACATTGATCAAACAACTAAAACCGATTAAAGAAAAGTTATTCAATCCAAAAACAGCAAAAATTTTTCGAATTACCTATTCTGTTGTATGGAATCTGATTTTAATTGGTATTATATGTTTTATTCTCGCTGTTTCATTAGGATTGGGGGTTGGTGCCGGATATTTCGCTTCCCTTGTCAAAGATGAATATCCTCGGTCTTATGAAGAATTAAAAAAAGATATCTATAATTATGAAGAACCGTCTGAATTATATTTTGCCAATGATGTCTTTCTCGGGCATCTTCGGTCGGATATTGTCCGGGAAGAAGTGAAGATCGATGACGTATCTGATTTTGTCAAAAAAGCTGTCATTGCAACGGAAGATCAAAATTTCAAGACCCATAACGGTGTTGTTCCTAAAGCTGTGCTACGGGCATTGTATCAAGAAGTCACCAATTCAGCCGTTCAAACCGGCGGCAGTACATTAACACAGCAACTGGTGAAAAACCAAATATTAACGAATGAAGTTTCGTTTGAAAGAAAAGCGAAGGAAATCTTGCTTGCTTTAAGAGTTGAGAAGTTTTTCAATAAGGATGAAATTTTGGAAGCATATTTAAACGTATCATCATTTGGGCGAAATTCTTCCGGACAAAATATTGCCGGAATACAGGCGGCAGCGAAAGGAATCTTTGGTGTCCCGGCAAAGGACTTAAATCTGGCGCAAGCAGCTTTTATCGCCGGTCTCCCACAAAGTCCATACGGCTACACTCCTTTTACAAATAAAGGAGAACTCAAAAGCGCAGAAGGACTGGAGCCGGGCTTAAAACGCCAAAAAGTTGTGCTAAGTCGCATGCTCAAAATGGGGTACATCACGAAAGAACAATATAATGAAGCGGCTTCCTATGACATTGTGAAAGATTTTATCCCTCCACAAGATTCAATTATCGAGCAGTATCCATATTTGATTATGGAAAGTGAAAGAAGAGCTATTGAAGTGTTAATGGGAAATTATTATAAAAAAGACGGTTACAAAAAAGAAGATATCGATAATAGTAAAGTTTTATATAACCGTTATTATACACTTGCCGAAAGGGATCTTCGTCAAAACGGATATAAAATCTATACAACCATTAATAAAGATATTTATGACAAATGGCAGGAAATAACGAATCAATATAAAGAGACCGTCCCATACCAAACGGTACAAAAAAAGGATCCTGAAACAAATGAAACCATTCAAGTGAAGGAGCCGCTTGAAGTAGGCGCCATGCTAATCGAAAATAAAACCGGAAAAATTATCAGCTTTGTCGGCGGCCTTGATTATCAACGGGAAAATCTAAATCACGCAACACAAGCATTTCGTCCGAACGGATCAACCATGAAACCATTGGTCGTATACGGTCCTGCTATCAATATGGGGCTTGCCGCTCCGGGAACGGTTTTAGCGGATGTTGATCTCGGTCTGAGAGGTGATTCCGGAAAACCATGGCCGACCAACTTTTCACCGCGATATTATGGGCTAACTTCGGCAAGAACAGCATTAACCCATTCCTATAACGTGTCTGCTGTTTATTTAATGCAAAAAATCATCTCACATGATCCGGTCCAATACTTGGAAAAACTAGGAATTAGTCGGATAACCAAAGCAGATCATACCAATTTAGCCATTGCCCTCGGCGGTATTACAAACGGTGTAACGGTGGAAGAAAATACGAATGCCTATACCGCATTTGCCAATGACGGGAAATTTATTGATGCATACATGATTGAAAAAATTGTTGATAATGACGGGAATGTCGTTTATGAACATAAAAGTGAACCGGTTGAAGTATTTTCCCCACAGGCCGCATATTTAACAATTGATATGATGCGGGATGTCGTTCGAAGTGGAACAGCCAGAGCATTGCCGGGGCAACTTAAATTTTCTGCTGATCTTGCCGGGAAAACGGGGACGACCAATGACACGGAAGATGTTTGGTTTGTCGGGCTAAATCCTAATTTCACTGCCGGTATTTGGTTCGGATTTGATCAACCGAAGACGATACCGGAAGCATTCCGAAATAAACATTTATCACTTTGGGCAAAATTGATGAACGCTGCCTATGATGTGGCTCCGGACGTAATTGGTGTTAAAGACCGCTTTAATATGCCTGGCGGAATCGTTAAAAGAGCTTATTGCGGTGTATCCGGTCTGCTTCCATCCAATGCGTGTTCGAAAGCAGGTCTGACATTATCGGATTATTTTATCGCTGATTATGTACCGACAAAAGTTGATGATAGTTTAATTGACGGGAGATTTGTTACCATTGGTGGTCAAAAATATGTAGCACTTGATTCAACTCCGAGCGAATTTACCCAGTCCGGGCTGATGTTAAATCCGGATTTTGTCAAACAAACAGCTCCACATCTTAAAAATGTCAATCAGCTGATTCCGAGTACCGGAAATTGGTCCAACATTTTCGTTTCGACAGCAAGAATGAATGAAAACGGGAAAATCCCTGATCCATTAGGGGTATCATTATCTAATACAACGATAAGTTGGAACAGACACCCCGAAAATGATATTGTCGGTTATCGAATTTATCGAGTCACAAATGGCGGACGCGGCGAAAAAATCGCAAGTATTATTGCCGGCTCATCGCTTGCTTATCATTTGCCGGGCAACGGTCAATACGCTGTAGTAGCTGTTGACATTGCCGGTAATGAGTCGCCATTATCAAATGTGGTGACAGTTGGAAATACCAGTCCAACGCCGACACAGGATTCTGCGGATGACAATTATATTGATGAAACTGTACAGGGCGGTTCCCCAGTGCAGTAAAAACGGAAAAACCCCAAGAACTTAGCATTCTCGGGGTTTTTTCATTTCCAAATTTTGATTACCTCAATAATTAATCTTCCATTGTCGAGAGATCACCTGTTGGCAAGTTCAATTCCCAAGCTTTCAGTACTCTTCTCATAATTTTTCCGCTTCGGGTTTTCGGCAATTTATCAACAAACTCAATTTGTCTCGGTGCAGCATGAGCAGCAAGACCGGTTTTGACAAATTGACGGATATCTTCTTTTAATTCATCCGATTGTGTGTATCCTTCTCTCAATGAAATAAACGCTTTAATAATTTCACCGCGAACAGGGTCCGGAATACCGATGACACCGGCTTCCCGTACAGCAGGATGCTCAACCAGTTTACTTTCAACTTCAAACGGTCCGACCCGCTCACCCGAGGTATTAATCACATCGTCAACCCGGCCTTGGAACCAGAAATAACCGTCTTCGTCCATATAAGCTGAATCTCCGGAAACATACCAGCCATTCGGGAAGAAGTAAGACTCGTATTTTTCAGGATTATTCCAAATTTTCCGCATCATAGACGGCCAACCTATTTTAATGGCCAAGTTCCCCATCTGATTCGGTGGTAATTCATTGCCTTGATCATCAACAATGGCAGCAACCACTCCCGGTACCGGTTTCCCCATCGAGCCAGGACGAATATCCATGCAAGGGTAGTTACATATTAAATGGGCCCCCGTTTCTGTCATCCACCATGTATCATGAATGCGATGTCCGAATACTTTTGACCCCCAACGAATAACTTCCGGATTAAGCGGCTCTCCAACACTTAAAATATGACGTAAAGAAGTTAAATCAAACTTATTTACGACCTCATCGCCGGCACCCATTAACATCCTGAAAGAGGTTGGCGCACTATACCAGACAGTTACGCCGAAATCTTCAATCGTCTTATACCAGGCTTCCGGACTAAACCTTCCCCCAACAACTACATTCGTTGCCCCGTTTAGCCAAGGACCAAATATACCGTAAGAAGTTCCCGTTACCCAGCCGGGATCAGCCGTGC
This sequence comes from Caldibacillus sp. 210928-DFI.2.18, assembly GCF_020554505.1. Classification (NCBI taxonomy): domain Bacteria; kingdom Bacillati; phylum Bacillota; class Bacilli; order Caryophanales; family Bacillaceae; genus Caldibacillus; species Caldibacillus sp. 210928-DFI.2.18. The sequence goes on along the minus strand of NZ_JAJCHL010000119.1, from coordinate 3,793 downwards.
ACCAATAAATATCGTCCTCTTTCAAATCAAGTACCCAATAGGCAGTCATATATTGTTGAATCATGGCATTATGGACATGCAAAACCCCTTTTGGTTTTCCTGTTGAACCGGATGTATAATGAAGTATGTAACCATCTTCACGGTCTACCCATTCAATTTCCAAATTTTTACTAGCCTCAGCCAATTTTTTATTAAAATCAACATATTTACCGTTTTCCTCAACATTTTCACCAACGATAAAAATGGTTTCCAAGTCCGGCAATTCATCTACCGGTACACGCGGTAATAATTCCGGTGTTGTCACTAAATATTTTGCACCACTGTCCAGCAGGCGGTCTCTTACTGCTCCTTCCATGAATGCCTCGAATAACGGCCCAACGATTGCACCTAATTTGATAGCTCCGAGGAAGGCAAAATAAAGTTCCGGCGAGCGCGGCATGAAGACAAATACACGATCCCCTTTTGTAACACCGTAATCTTTAAATACATTTCCGGCTTTATTCGAAAAATCCTTCATTTCTTTAAACGTATATTTTTCTAATCGACTCGCATCCCGGTAAATAAGCGCCACTTTGTTTTTGCGAAAACTATCTGCATGACGGTCAATCGTCTCAAAAGCAATATTTACTTTCCCGGTCGAATGCCAAGAAAAATATTGTTCAGCTTCCTCCCATTTAAAGGTTTGGTACGCTTCCTCATAATTTTTTAAATTATGTTCCCCTTTTACTGCTGATAACGTTTCCAATTTCATTAATATTCCCCCTTGCTCAAATATGCAACAAAATATCCCATATAATATATTTATTTCATAATTTTGTTAAAAATGCAAGTTTCTATTAAGCTAGTTTTCAAATATTATAATAATAGGGATAGTAAAGTGAGAAAATTCGCTCGCTTTTTGAAACCACTTTCAAGTATAATAGAATTAAATTCGTATGAGGTGATATTTTGGAACATAAAAAAACCTACTATAAAAAAGAGTGGGAAACGAAAAAAGGGACTTTAATTATTGAAGGCCCTGTACCATCAGAAACGCTTTCCAAATACCATTTTCATGAAGGTTTAGTGGCGTTTCGACCGGCTAACGAACAAAAAAAAGCGCTTGTTTCAATCGCCGCCCTCCCGGAAGGCAGAATTATTATTGCGAGAGATGGAGATACGGTAATTGGTTATGCCACCTTCCTTTATCCTGATCCATTGGAAAGATGGTCAGAGGAAAAAATGGATAATTTACTAGAATTAGGTGCGATTGAGGTTGCTGCACCATATCGAGGGATGGCTGTAGGAAAACAATTATTAATTGTTGCCATGATGGATGATTCGATGGAAGATTATATCATTATTACCACTGAGTACTATTGGCATTGGGATTTGAAGGGGACAGGTCTGAATGTGTGGGAATATCGGAAAATCATGGAAAAGATGATGAATGCCGGCGGTCTTGTTTGGTTTGCCACCGATGATCCGGAAATTTGTTCCCATCCGGCCAACTGCTTGATGGTGAGAATCGGAAAACGGGTCGACCAAGCCTCGATTGAAAAATTTGATCGTCTTCGTTTCAGGAATCGGTTTATGTACTAAAGCGAAGGCTGAAGTCAGATGAAGGCGAAAAATTTTTACATGGATTGTACGAGAAACAAGGAAAGAGAGGAAAAACGGGAAATCGAGGATCGGTTAAAGGGAAGGAATGTGTGCTTTGATTATAATCAAGACAAATATTTTACATCCTAGTGGAACGTTACGTATAAGGGGGTATTCTTTTGCTTGTTGAAGAAGTGATGAAAACAAATGTATTTACATTAAAAGAAAACGATTCGATTCAATCCGCCATCTATTTGATCGAAAATAATCAAATACGGCATATTCCAATTGTTGATGAACAAAATCGATGCATTGGGATCGTTTCCGACAGAGATATTCGTTCAGCAGTTCCGTCAATCTTTTCCAAAGGGAATGATTCGGGAATTTTCGATAAACCGATTCATCTCATTATGACGAAAGATGTCATCACCGTACATCCGCTTGATTTTCTTGAGGAAGTAGCTGCATACTTTTATAAATATCAAATTGGTTGCCTGCCTGTTGTTCAAAACGGGAAATTAATCGGCATTATAACAGAAACCGATGTGCTTTTTACCTTTGTAAAGTTAACCGGAGCCGATCAACCTGGCTCATTCGTTGAAATCCGTTTGTCCAATAAACCGGGCAATTTATCAAAAGTATTAGAGATTTTTAACAGCTTTCGCGTAAATATTGAAAGTGTCCACCTTTATCCGGATAAAAAGGAACAGGATAAAAAAATTATTGTTTTCCGGCTGAATACAATTAATCCGCTTCCAATCATTGAAAAGTTAAAAGCAGAAAAATATGAGGTTTTATGGCCAAATTTTCCGGGGATGACCTATGAAAAATAATGCTACTTTTGTGTATTCGCCGGAGTTATTGACCTATAAATTTAATCAACATCATCCGTTCAATCAAAAAAGACTGGAGTTAACGGTTGATTTGTTGAAATCAATACAAGCGCTTTCAGATGAACAAATCGTACCGCCCCGAAAAGCGAGTGATGATGAATTACAATTAATTCATGATGAAGATTTTATCGAAGCGGTAAAAAGAGCCGGAAGACAAGAATTACCGATGGACAGGGCAAACAATTTCGGTTTAGGTACGGAGGATACACCGATTTTTCCAAATATGCATGAAGCAAGCAGTCTCATTGTCGGTGGTACGATTACGGCGGTCGATTCTGTTATGGAAGGGAAAAGTGATCATGCCTTGCATCTCGGCGGTGGATTGCATCACGGATTTCGCGGGCGAGCTTCCGGTTTTTGTATATACAATGACTGTTCAATTGCCATTGCTTATTTACGGCAAAAATATAATGTAAGAGTTCTTTATATTGATACAGATGCACATCATGGGGATGGGGTTCAGTGGGCATTTTATGATGACCCTGACGTCTGTACATTATCCATTCATGAAACAGGGCGATATCTTTTCCCTGGTACGGGGCAAGTACATGAACGCGGGACCGGTCAAGGTTATGGATTTACATTCAATATCCCCTTGGATGCTTTTACTGAAGATGAATCTTGGCTGCATGCTTATAAGACATCCGTTGAAAAGGTTGTAGAATATTTTCAACCGGATATTATTGTGTCGCAAAACGGAGCTGATGCGCATTACTATGATCCATTAACGCATTTGTCAGCTTCCATCAAAATTTACCAAGAAATCCCGAAGTTAGCCCATGAAATTGCTCACAAATACTGTGATGGGAAATGGATCGCTGTTGGCGGGGGCGGCTATGATATTTGGCGAGTTATTCCCAGAGCTTGGTCGTTTATTTGGTTAGAGATGACAAATCAACGGGATAAAGCAACTGGGAAATTGCCGGAAGATTGGTTGGAAAAATGGACCGCTCAATCACCTGTTCCTTTACCGACAGAATGGATGGACCCGGTGGATATGGTTCCGGTCATTCCAAGAAAAAAAGAGATTGAAGAAAAAAATGCACAAGTGGTTGCGATGGCTTTAAAAATTATTCAAAACAGTAAGCTGTAGGATAAAGTGAAACTTCCATCAGGGGGGCTTCATCCCCACTGATGGTTAGTTGAACCAATCGGGCTCTTACGGACACTTATCTTCCTCCTTAACATCCTTGATTTCCCTTCTCTGTGGCATCGGAGGAAGATTTAGTGGCCGTTTGTGCGGGATAAAGTGAAACTTCCATCAGGGGGCTTCATCCCCACTGATGGTTAGTTGAACCAATCGGGCTCTTACGGACACT
>NZ_JAJCHL010000118.1:0-7712 GCF_020554505.1 Caldibacillus sp. 210928-DFI.2.18 | reverse complement strand
TGGCGACGAGAACGGGCCTCGTCGCCAAAAACAAGCATTTCTCAACCAAAAGTGGCGACGAGAACGGGCCTCGTCGATTTATTAGTCTCCTAAGGTGCGAAACTCAAGTTAGATATTAAACTCTTGAATTACACCTTTTAGATTACTTACTTCTTTTTCTAATTCCAGTGTATGGCTGTGGATGTTTTTAATCGATTGATTTGATTCCTGTACACTTGCTGAAGTCTCTTCTATCCCGGCAGCGGACTCTTGTGTAACTGAAACAATAGACTCCAGTAAATTGCTAATCGGGTGGGCATCATCAATAACATCGTATAATGAATTTGACATCGCCTCGATTTGATCAACAACCTTATTTATTGTTTCAAACATTAATTGGAATACTTCTCCGGTTTTCTTCATTTGTCCTGTACCATCGTCCACTAATTGATAGCCTTCTTCTAATGATCCAAGTACATTTTTCGACTCATCTTGAATATCTTTTAAAATGACATTAATATTACTGATGGAAGCATTGACTTGTTCGGCCAGTTTTCTGACTTCATCGGCAACAACGGCAAACCCCCGACCGTGTTCGCCTGCCCGTGCCGCTTCAATCGATGCATTTAAAGCCAAGAGATTCGTTTGATCAGCGATTTCTTTAATAACAACGATCAACTGGTTTATATTTTTAATTTTCTCATTCAAACCCTTTACCATTTGCAATGATTGATTAAACTTTTTATTGATTTCGCCCATTTTTTGTGACGTTACTTCTAAATTTTGACTTCCTTCATTCGTAATATTAACCATATTTTCAGAAATGTTTTTTACATCCTGTGATTTATACACCACATTCGCAATCGTTTCCATAAATTCTTGCATTTTTTCAAAAAGGTCATTTGCAGATGATGCTTGGCTTTCGGATCCGGCAGATAATTGTTCCATCGTAGTGGCAATTTGTTCGCTTCCGGCTTTGATATCTTCAGCACCCGTTTTCAGCAATTTACTTTTATCTGCCACCAGATTTGACACGTAGTTAATTTGGGTAATCATAGTATTCAAATTATCTTTCAAAGTGTTTACAGCTTGTCCTAATTGACCAATTTCATCATTTGAAGTAATTTTGATATCAGCTATTTGCAAATTCCCGTTTGCAATTTCATCTGCCGCCGTTGCAACCTTTTTAAGACTGCTTTCAATACCCCTGCTGATCAAGTGTAGAAGAACAACACCGATTAACGCCGCTATGATGACGGAAATAATTAACATATTAGACAGACCGGCTAATTGGGCTTGAATTTCCGGATTATCGATCCCTGAACGAATATGAAATAGATTTATACCAACAATTGTTGAAGCGATCAAGAATATGATGATCGTACCTGCCAAAGCAATCCGGTACTTGGTACGAAACTTTAAATTACGATAAAACTTTATCACTGTTCATTCCTCCAATATTCTTCTTTTTTAAACCAAGCAAATAAAATATGATATACGTGATCGGACAAATTATGTAGTAGCAGTCGTCTTGTCGACTTTCATACGATGCAATATTCATAGATACGGATTTGGTTCTTAATTTCCATTTTAAGCGCTTTTCGCTTTTCCAACAATAGCTTTTCAGTAATTTCGCACTAGGTCAAATGACTCATTGTCATTAGGCGACTCATCACTACCACGCTAAAAACTGCCACAGTGTGAGTAATGTAGATGTGACAAAATTTTGTACTTTCTTAAAAAAATAGACTATCGCTTTGTTCTTTAGCGATAGTCCTTCCTGTTTATATTTCGTTTTTATCGGGAAGCTCACACCCGTCCGCAGTACAGTTGGCAGCTTCCTCACTGCCAAGCGGCTGAAATTTTGTACTCAAATGTTCCTCTTCCCAAGCTTTCTGTAATCCATTTGTGAAAACTTCTGTCGGTTGAGCACCGGAAATGGCATATTTTCGATTAATGACAAAAAATGGAACGCCGCGGACGCCTAACATTTGTGCCTCCATTTCGTCTGTACGTACTTCATTGGAAAATTGATCACTTTCCAAAACTTCTTTCACTTCATTTTTATTTAATCCGACTTCTTCTGCCAGCTGAATTAATGTATCCATATCATCAATTCGCCCTGACTCGATGAAATGAGATCTGAGTAATCTTTCCGTCATCTCCATAAGCTTGCCTTTTTTCTCAGCAAATTTGGCCAAACGATGAGCCTTAAACGTATTGGTTGGCGACATGGAAGAAAAATCGTAATTTAGCCCAACCGAAGCTGCCTGATCAATAATATTTTGATTTGCTTTTTTGGCTTCTTCTACTGAGATTCCGTATTTTTGCGCTATTGCTTGGTCAATGGTGATTGAATCATTCGTTTCAACATTCGGGTCGAGTTCAAAGCTTTTAAACACGATTTCCACTTGATTACGGTAGGGAAATTGATCCAACGCCATTTCTAACCGCCTTTTTCCTATATAACAGAACGGACAGACAAAGTCCGACCAAACTTCTATTTTCATCTTGGCACCTCATTTTCTTATTCTTGTTGATTCTTTTTCCAACAGTGAACTTATTTTACCATACCTGTTCTTGTGCAAAAAATAATCTGCACCGGGACACGTGCATGAAAATTGACCATACAGCAAAAGGTTCAAGACTAAATAACATGACAAAACCGGCATTGTTAATAGGACAAGTACCTCTAAATTGTCCATTTTGCAGAAAACTTTCCCGTATATCTCTATTTTGTGCAAAATTTCCGCAAAAAACCTACTCAGCTTTTTGGCTCTAATCATGTGATTTTAAAAGTGAGCTACTTGGTTTGACCGGTTACAATCTATTCCTCTGATTTTAAATACGACCTACTTGGTTTGAAAGTCACAATCTATTCGTTTGGTTTTAAACGCGAACTACTTGATTCGTCCGACCACTATCTATTCCTTTGATTTTAAAAGTAAGCTACTTAATTTTACCCGCAACATTCTATTCCTCTGATTTTAAACACAACCTACTTAGTTTGACCGACCACAATCTATTCGTTTGGTTTTAAATGCGAACTACTTGGTTTGACCGACCACAATCTATTCCTCTGATTTTAAAAACGAGCTACTTGATTTTACCGGCCACAATCTATTCCTCAGCTTTTAAAAGGGGCTTATTTGGTTTGACCGGCAACCAAATGGTAAATTTCGTTCCCTTTCCTTTTTCACTTTTTACATCAATTTTTCCGTCATGCAGTAAAACTAACTGCTTTACAATAGATAAGCCGAGGCCAAATTCACCAAAAGGATTGCTTTTTCTTGATATATCCGCTTTGTAAAAACGATGCCAAATATTTTCCACGTCTTTCGGGTCAATGCCGATACCGGTATCTTCAATTTCAATGACGGTACTATCGGCAGCCTCTCTCCCGCGAAGGGTAATTAAGCCGTTTTCGGTAAATTGAATACTATTTTTGGTAATATTTAGCAAAATTTGCACAAGTCTATCATAGTCGGCATAAACCATTGTATCGTTTTCCACATCCACTACGATTTCGTCATTTCGCTCTTCCGCTTGAATCGCTAACTGATCTTTAATAATCTCAAAAACATCAATGAGTTCAATTTCTTCTTTATTTAATTTCACTTGGTTGGAACGAATTTTTTCATAATCCAAGTTTTCATTGACTAACCGAATCAATCGTTTCGTTTCTTGGCTGACAAGTGCCAGTCCTTTTTCCTTTTCACTTTCAGGGATCATATTGTTTCGTAACCCTTCAATGATACCGCTAATCGTCGTTAACGGTGTTCTCATTTCATGGGATACGTCTGCCATGAACTGCCGCCTGCGATTTTCCAAACTTTCAATCTCATCCATCGACTTTTTCAATTTCCCCACCATCTTATTAAAATCACTGGCCAATTCCCCGATTTCATCAAAATCAGAATCGCGTACCGTTACATTGTAATCGCCGCGTGCAACCGCAGATGTCGCTTTTTGCAGCTGTTTAATCCGTCGTACATGAATTTTGGAAAGAAACCAACTGATGATAAAAGAGATACCTAAAGCAATGCATACCGTTATGATCAAGTAGCTGTTAAACTCTTGAATCATCTCCCGGGTTCCGCTGACGGGAGCTGTTAACAAAATTCCGCCTAATAAATAGTCGCCCTTTTTATAAGGGAGAATCACAAGGGATACCGCCTGTTCAAAACGGTTAAAATCAACATTGACCACTACCCTTTTCCCCTGCGAAATTTGTTCCCATTCTTTTTCAGTAAATTGAATTTGCAAATTTCTATTATCAATCGGATAAACAATTTGCCCGTTTGAATCAAACATCGTTAAATATATGTTTCTCTTTTTCAAAACGTCTTGATAATCATTTAATGTGAATGTATCTGTTAAAAAGTTATTATTTAAGTCTTTTAAAATTTGTTCCCCGTAGGAAATCAATTCTTCTTCTTTATTTTTATAAACGAGCGATTCAACATATTGAGATACAAGCAAGCTTAAAATGAGGAAGGCAACAGTAATAATACCGAGATGGCTGAGCATTTGTTGATACATATATTTTACTTTCATTTGTCCACCAGCTCATCAAATTTGTAACCAACCCCCCATACTGTATGAAAAAAGGGTTGATTTTCTTTTCCCAGTTTTTTTCTTAATCGCTTAATATGAACATCTACTGTTCGCTCATCGCCGTAAAATTGATAACCCCAAACTTGGTCTAATATTTGTTCCCTTGAAAAGACTTGGCGCGGATGTTGAAGGAAGAATATTAATAAATCAAATTCTTTTGGTGTCAAATTCATGATCTGCTCATCATCTAACCAGACTTCCCTTGTTTCTTTATTAACCTTAAAATGCTTCGTTTGTACTACATCTTTTGGAACTTCCCCCTGAGTCGTATATTGGGCTCTTCTCATTACCGCTTTAATACGAGCCATTAATGCCAGTGGACTAAACGGTTTTGTCACATAATCATCCGCCCCCATCTCAAGCCCAAGTACTTGATCCGACTCGGAATCCTTTGCAGTCAAAATAATTATCGGTACATTATTTTGTTCCTCACGAATTTTTCGGCAAATCGTCACCCCGTCCATTCCCGGCAGCATCCAGTCAATAATCAGCAAATCCCAATCTTCCGCCATGGCTCGCTCATAACCTTCTTTCCCGTCATGGATAAATGTTCCATTAATTCCTTCATTAATAAAAAACATGTCAATCATTGAACAAACATTTTCATTATCTTCTATTACGAGAACTTTCATTTTAATCAGCTCCACTTTTCACCTTTACTCTTACTATCAAAATTAAAACGAGTGAGCAGAAATATCAACTTTTTTTATTCTAGTTTCAAAAGATATTTTTCCGGCAGAGATGACTGAATGGAAGAAATCACAAGTTCAGATTTACAAGCGGCACCCAAATGACGATTTCAATAAGCTCAAAACAAGGTGAATTCATACAAATAACGCTTTAGTACTATCTTTTTTATTTTTAATGATTGCTTAATAGTTTGTTCATAGTTTTTTCATATTTAACCCTTACAATAAAAAACATCAAGGCTCTCCTTCCTTTTTAATATAGATTTTGGGCTGCCGGAATGGACTTGTTTGTTCATTTCAGCAGCCCCTTCTTTTTTTATCATTTTATCATTGAATCTACGAGGATCCTACACAAGTGGTATCACTATATTAAAAAACAGCGGAAATTCATTACCGCTGTTTTTTTATTTTACCAATAATAGTAAAAGGACCGCTAAGATAATTCGATAAATGGCAAACGGTACAAGTTTAATGCGATTGATTAGTTTTAAGAAGAAACGAATTGAAATCAATGCAAAAATAAATGCACTAATGAAGCCGGCAATGAAAAACGGCAAAGCGTCGATGGAAAAATATTGCCAATTTTTCACTAGCGAAATGAGACTTGCCCCGGCCATAATCGGTACAGCCATAATAAATGTAAAATCCGCTGCAGCTCGGTGACTGAGACCCATTAAAACCCCGCCTGAAATTGTTGCCCCTGAACGGGAAAAGCCCGGCCATAACGATAAACATTGAAACAAACCAATCAATAATGCTTGCTTGTATGTGATTTGATCGACCGTCTCCGCTGCTGGTCGCTTGGCTCTGAATTTATCGGCAAAAATCATTAAAATCGCTCCGGCAATCAATGCATATACAACGTACTGATAGCCAAACAAAACTTCATCAATGATATCTTCAAAAAGGACGCCCAAAATCCCGGCCGGTAAAATTCCTACTATTATATGGGTAAGTCGCAAGTGACCGGTTGATTTTTGCCCAATCTTAAAGGATCTCTTCTTCAGTCCCAATAAGTCCAAAAAACGATCCTTCATGACAACAACAACGGCCAGAATCGACCCTAATTGAATTACAACTTTAAATGTATTGGCTACATATTGTCCACCTAAAAACTCTTTTGATTGGAGCCAAAGATCATCAACAATAATCATGTGTCCGGTTGAAGATACCGGTGCAAATTCTGTTAATCCTTCAACCATTCCTAAAATAATCGTCTTTAAAAACATAAGAAAATCCATGAAATATTCTCCTTCATCACATAATATGTAACTTATTTTCTTTATTTTTGGGTTTTTGAACGGCGGATAAAGTAAATGATAACAGCAATTATCGCTATTGCAATCAGCATATAAACGATGTTCGAATAAATATCCATGTATTCAACAATTTTTTTCCAAGATTCCCCAAGTTTTGCCCCAAGTGTGACAAGGATGGAGTTCCAAATAATCGTTCCTGCTGTTGTAAAAAATAAAAATAACGGAAAGTTCATATGTGCCATCCCGGCAGGAATTGAAATCAAACTACGTATTAACGGAACCATCCGACAGAAAAAAACAGTCCAATAGCCATATTTTTGAAACCAATGGTCCGCCTTTTCAACATCTTCTTTTTTCACACGTAAGAGATAACCCCATTTGTCGACAATTCGTTCAATTTTTTCAACATCTAGCCAACGACCGAGCGCATACAAAATAACGGCACCGAAGACCGATCCAATTGTCGCAGCAAAAATAACACCAAGCACAGTCAGATTGGTTGTTGTCGTCATAAAACCGCCAAAAGTAAGAATGACCTCCGATGGTATAGGAGGAAATACATTTTCTAAACATATTAATAAAAATACACCAAAATAACCGAATTGTTCCATAAAACCGGTAATCCAATTTTCCATTTTTATCCACCTTTATAAACATGTCCATATTTTATTTTATTGTCCAACTACATAAGTATGATATTTAGCTTAGATAATCTCTCAAAATCGCGCATAGTACGTATTTAATCCATAGAACCCAACAGCATGATTATATGACATCTTTGGCACGATACATACACTTTTTTAATCTTACCATCAAATTCCTTGTCCGAAAAGATATTTAAAAGAAAAATAAGAAAAACAAAAGAAGTTAATTTCATAACCCCGATGAGAAGACGTTTGAAGGTTTTCATCTGAATTCGGTGTTCGAATTTTTCTTTTTTTACTATTGAATTTGGTAGGGGAACTGTTGAATTTTGGCTTTTACTGTTGAATTGGACGGGGGGATTGTTGATTAAGGTACCCTACTGTTAAATCGGGCGGGATTCTGCTGAATCAAGCTACTTTACTATTGAATCCAACAGGGATACTGCTGAATCAAGCTACCTTACTATTAAATCCAACAGGGATACTGCTGAATCAAGCTACCTTACTATTAAATCCAACAGGGA
>NZ_JAJCHL010000117.1:0-7983 GCF_020554505.1 Caldibacillus sp. 210928-DFI.2.18 | reverse complement strand
TTACACTTTATATTCGACAAAAAGCTCATAAATCCTTCTCCTATTTGGTTTTTTTTGTTTGTTCAGCAACCCCTACGTATGCGAAAGACTGCCCATCAATCAGGAAAAGAATTTTTCTATCATTCGTTTTCCAGTTGTTGCCTTCAATTCAAATTCATGTTATTATCATTACAATACTATATAAAGTATTAGCCAGCCCATTAAATACACAATATATTGAAAACTAGCAAGTTAAGGTGCTTTTAGAAGCTTAATAGGGAATCCGGTGAAAATCCGGAACTGTCCCCGCAACTGTAACTGCGACGAAAGGATATAAACCACTGCATCTCCTTTGATGCGGGAAGGAATCTAAGTAGGATGAAGCATAAGTCAGGAGACCTGCCATAACTTGTTCAAGTTTCAATTCTTCGGGGGATAAGGAGATGAAACGATAGTAAGATACTTTATGTATGCTTCTTTCTATCGTTTAATCCGCTTCCCTTGAGCGGATTTTTTTAGTTTAATTGGAGGATGATTTTATGGCAACAACTACACTAGAACATGAAGGAATCAATCAAAAAGAATTGGCGGCCATCATTGATCAAATGACAAACCCTTTTCCCGCCATTGACACAACCGAGTATAAAGAAAAAATTTTTCGAAGTGTTGAATTCAAGAAAAATATAAACTCCGATCAATTAACGAAATTATTCATTACCACTGCGCTTGAAAACGTTGATGAAGCAAATCGTGCCTGGTCCTATATAGCTGCACGATTTTATCTTGACCAGCTGTATAAAAAAGCAAGCAAGAACCGCGGCTATCCGGCAGAACAAAAATATGGAGACTATTACCATTTACAAAAAATACTCGTTGATAAAGGCATTTATTCTCCAAAAATACTAGAAAAATATACAAAACAAGAAATCATGGAATTAGCAAACATCATTGAGCCGGAACGTGATTTTCTTTTTGACTATATTGGTTTACACACATTAGCTACGAGATATTTAGTCACGGACCATGAGAAAAATACGTATGAATTACCTCAGGAACGTTGGCTTACGATTGCTTTATTTCTTATGCAAGACGAACCGAAAGAATTACGCTCTGTACTCGTACGTGAAGCTTACTGGGCATTATCGAATCTGTATATGACTGTGGCAACCCCGACTTTGGCAAACGCCGGACTCTCTTACGGTCAATTATCCAGTTGTTTTATTGATACCGTAGAAGATTCATTGATTGATATTTATAACTCAAACACCGATGTAGCAAGACTTTCAAAAAGTGGTGGTGGAATTGGCGTTTATATTGGGAAAGTACGGAGTCGAGGAAGTTCCATTAAAGGGTTTAAAGGAGCATCGTCCGGTGTTATTCCTTGGATTAAACAGCTGAATAACACAGCGGTTAGTGTCGATCAGCTTGGGCGGCGAAAAGGAGCTGTTGCCGTTTACCTTGATGTTTGGCATGCCGATATTCTTTCCTTTTTAGACCTGAAATTAAATAATGGTGACGAAAGACAGCGTGCCCACGATATTTTTATCGGTGTTTGTATTCCTGAGCTTTTTATGGAACAAGTGGAGAAAAGAGGAGACTGGTACTTATTTGACCCGCTTGAAGTGGAAAAAGTCATGGGATTTCGCTTGGAAGATTTTTATGATGAGAAAAAAGGAGAAGGTTCATTCCGGGAAAAATATTTTCAATGTGTAGAAAATGATGCCCTTTCGAAAACAAAAGTTCCAGCGATTCAAATTATGATACGAATGATGAAGTCACAACTCGAGACCGGTACGCCGTTTATGTTTTATCGGGATGAGGTAAACCGGAAAAACCCAAATAAACATGCCGGCATGATTTATTCCAGCAATCTTTGTACCGAAATTATGCAAAATATGTCACCAACCGTCCAATATAATGAAACGATTGACGGCGATACAATCATTACCTATAAAAAAGTTGGCGATATGGTTGTATGTAATCTATCCTCAGTCAATTTGGGAAAAGCCGTTCCGGACGATGTACTTGATCGGCTCATTCCGATTCAAGTTCGGATGCTTGATAATGTCATTGATTTGAACACAATTGAAGTAAAACAGGCCACGGCCACGAATAAAAAATATCGTTCTATCGGACTCGGTACATTTGGCTGGCATCACTTGTTGGCGCTTAAAGGGATTCATTGGGAATCAGATGAAGCTGTTCAATTGGCTGATCAATTATATGAAAAAATTGCCATGTTGACAATAAAGGCCAGCGCAGACTTAGCAAAAGAAAAAGGAGCGTATCCACTTTTTGAAGGTAGTGATTGGCAGACAGGAGCTTATTTCCAAGATCGAGGCTATATGACCGGAGACAATGCCGGGGAATGGAACAACATTATGCTTAATGTGAAAAAATACGGCATTCGTAACGGTTACTTGATGGCAGTCGCACCGAACTCAAGTACGTCGGTTATCGCCGGCTCTACAGCGAGTATCGACCCGATCTTTAAACCGTTTTACTATGAGGAAAAGAAAGATTATAAATTGCCGGTTGTTGCTCCTGACTTGGACCATCGAACATATGATATTTATCGGCGATCCGCATATATTGTCGATCAACGCTGGTCAATTAAGCAAAATGCAGCGCGCACTCGCCATATTGATCAATCAATTTCATTTAATTTTTATGTACCGCATACAATTAAAGCGCAAATTTTATTGGACTTACACATACAAGCTTGGAAATCAGGGATAAAGTCAACCTATTACGTCCGTTCAACTGCCACGGATATCGAGGAGTGCGAATGGTGTGCCTCTTAATTTCTAAATGTTGTTTGAATCATATTGACAAACATTGAAGGAGATGACAATAAATGCGCGCTATGGTTTGCTATGCAAGTTTCAGCGGGAATACAAAAGAAGTGGCTGAACTAATCTCCGGCAATTTATCGGAAGAAGGGGCAACGGTAGACATGTATCGGATTACCAATCGAAACCTCTCGATACCGGACCCTTCCATGTTTGATGCACTGTTTTTGGGGAGTTTTACTTGGGCAAAAGGAGCTACTCCCAAAATCGTTAAGGACTTTGTTTATCAACTGGGCTATAAACCGGAAAATGTCTTTGTTTTTGGCACCGGTGACACACAATTTGGCGGGGATGATTTGTTTTGTAAAGCTGCAGACAAATTGGCGAAGTTTTATGCTTCCCCCCTGCCTCCGTTAAAAATTGAACAAAGTCCGCGGGGTACCCAAGAAGGGAAAGTAATCCAATGGACAGAAGGAGTTGTCAACTATTGTCAGCAATACTTAATAAAGTAAAAGTTTTAGAACCGGAAAATCCAAATAAATCGACGGCTTTGTTTGGCGGAAAAGCAAGCGGAATATTAAATTGGAATGATCTCGCTTATCCGCATTTCTATGATTATCGGGAACAAATTCGCGCGTTATTCTGGCGGGCAAGTGAAGTCGATATGACGCATGACATTAAACAATTTCCCCAACTTTCCGCGGCCGAACAAGAAGCTTTTTTGAAGATTATTGGCTTATTGGCTACATTGGACGGACCGCAAACCGATATTGCGATGCGGATTGCCGATTTTGCCACCGATCCATCGGTAAAATCAATTATGGCAACAATTGCCGACCAAGAAAGCGAGCATAATCACAGTTACGCCTATGTGTTGTCATCGGTTACGACATTTGACCGGCAATTGGAATCATTTGAAACCGGTCGGCGGGATCCGGTTTTATTAAAACGGAATGAACGAATTATGGATGTATATAATACCTTTGCGGCTGAACCGACCATTATACATGTGTTAAAAACGATGGTTTACAGCTCTTTACTTGAAGGTTTATTCTTTTATTCCGGTTTTGCCTTCTTTTATCATTTGGCAAGACAGCAAAAAATGGTCGGTACATCGACAATGATTTCTTATATAAATCGGGATGAATTGCAGCACGGTAAATTTATAAGTGAGCTGTTTCGAGCAACACTGGCGGAAAACCCTGCGTATAATACAGAGCAATTTACCGACTGGGTTTATGAACAGTTTCAATATGCCGTTGAGCAAGAAACCATTTGGAGTCGTTATGTTTTGTCCGACATTGACGGGATTGATTTAGTGGAAATGGAGGGCTATATTAAATACCGTGCCAACAAAATGCTTCGTTTATTGGGATTAAGTGATTTATATTCGGATCATACCGAAAATCCGATGAAATGGATCCGTGCCTATATTGACAATTTCGATGATACAAAAACCGACTTTTTCGAACAAAAATCCCGGCAGTACACCAAAGTCGGGGATTTGAACGGGTTTGATGAGCTGTAATTATATAAAAAGTGACAAATAGCCTATCTCCTACACTCCTCTGATTGTTTAAGGAGGTGGTGGGCGTTCAGATCCGCGAATAATGGACCATTGTCTTTGTTCTAAACGAGGATTACTTTGGTTGATTAGTCAATGTTTTTCACTATACCGATTGTAATCCAGATTTTTCATGAGCATCCATTAAAGAGATTGTTTTTTACTTTATTTCCTTGATTTTTTATGATAGGATACCAATATATAAACGAAACGAATATAGAAGTACAATTGAATATGTAGAAGTTTAATTAGGAGGA
This sequence comes from Caldibacillus sp. 210928-DFI.2.18, assembly GCF_020554505.1. NCBI lineage: Bacteria > Bacillati > Bacillota > Bacilli > Caryophanales > Bacillaceae > Caldibacillus > Caldibacillus sp. 210928-DFI.2.18. Next base: position 3,391 of record NZ_JAJCHL010000117.1, on the reverse strand, counting down.
GTCTGTCACCAAGGGATAAGTATACCCTTAGTAACAGGCTCTTTTTGTATGTTGTTATCCTGATCTTAAGCCCCCTACCGCAAGAATTCGGGTTTACAAAAAAGATAGATGGGAATTTTAATAAAATAGGGAAAGGTGGAATCTTATGTTTATTCTTCAATTAGCACTTATTATTTTTGCAGCCAAACTTGCGGGAAGCCTGAGTATAAAGTTTGGTCAACCTTCCGTATTGGGAGAAATCATTGTCGGGATTTTATTAGGGCCTTCTGTTTTCGGACTAATCAGTGCGTCAGATACACTATCAACATTTAGTACAATTGGTGTTATCCTGCTCATGTTCATCGCCGGACTAGAAACGGATCTTGATGAATTTAAACGTTCCGGAAAGTCATCAACCCTTGTGGGTTTCGGCGGAATTATCGTCCCGTTATTTTTAGGATATCTTGCAGGGGCAATAATGGATTTAACGAACTTACAATCTTGGTTTTTAGGTGTTATGCTATCAGCGACAAGTGTAAGTATTTCTGTTCAAACCCTAAAAGAACTGAATCAGTTAAAAACTCCTGAAGGTACGACGATATTAGGGGCAGCCGTTATTGATGATGTTGTTGTCATGATCATTTTAGCCTTCTTAATGAGTTTTGTTGGTGGTGGGGATATATCGTTAACAACATTAGTAATCAAGAAAGTATTGTTCTTTGCCGTAGCTATTGTAATTGCTTGGAAAGTGGTCCCATGGGTAATGAATCATTTTACAAAGTTACCGGTTAGTGAAACGGTAATTTCAACTGCTTTGTTTATTTGTTTTGTCTATTCATTTGCAGCTGAATACACGGGGGTTGCTAATATTATTGGAGCTTATATTGCCGGTATAGCCATTAGCCTGACCAAATTCAAGCATGAAGTTTTTGAAAAAGTGGAAACGATTAGTTACTCGATTTTTGTTCCCGTATTTTTTGCCTATATTGGTATTTCGGCGGAGTTTACAGGTATTCTCGATCATTTAGGTACGATTATTCTCCTTAGTATATTGGCGATCTTAACTAAATTTGTAGGTGCGGGACTGGGTGCTAAACTATCCGGATTTGGTTGGAATAGCTCAATGGGAATTGGTTCGGCAATGGTTTCCCGGGGTGAAGTTGCATTAATCGTAGCGACAATGGGCTTATCTGCAAATTTAATTACCCAAGATTTATATGCTTCGTCCATCGCTGTTGTTATTATAACGACCGTTGTTACACCCCCAATGATGAAATGGTTTTTCCAATCGAAAAATCAAACACAATCAGTCCGTAACTAATTTGATTCTTGAAATGGGTCTGTCAGCATCTATGACTATAGTTGCTGACTTTCTTATACGTTCATATTTTAGGTTTTACGTATAGCTGGTTGGGTCCTTCAAAGCATAGTCTTTGCGGTTGAGAAGAAAATTGTTTACTTATTGGCTGTACCAAAGTAAAAGGTTACCGATTTATTTGATTGACAATTTTCATATTTTCAACTAAACTTTAATTGACCAGTGGTTAATAAGGAGGATACTAATGGCGCCAAGAAAATTCGCTGAACAAGAGCTTTCAAGGGAAATGATTATGGACCGGGCACGGGAATTATTTGTGACAAAAGGTTATCAACATGTATCAATGAGGCAAGTTGCGAAAGAATTAAATTGTAGTCATGGGGCAATTTACTACCATTTTAAAAATAAAGCAGAGCTATTTTATGCACTCGTCGAAGAACACTTTCAAATGTTAGACCAGGTTTTAGATCATATTATGAATGAAGATCTCCATTCCACAGAAAAATTGAAAAAAATTATGTTAGGGTTTATCAAATTTGGATTAACTTATCAAAATCATTACGAAATCATGTTTTTAATTAAAGAAGAAGATGTATTAAACTTTATTAATCAGGGACCAAATAAAAGTTATGATAAATTTGCCCAAGCATTATCTCTACTAAGTGATGGAAAATTAACGATTCAAGAAATTTGGTGTATCTTCCTCTCCTTACACGGATTTGTGACACATTATATTCGCCATGTTGTTTCTTATAATGAAGTGGAACAATTAGCTCAGTTTCATGTCAACTTTTTGTTAAAATCAATTTTGTGATTAGCACCCCCAAAGATTTTATTGGAAAATTTCGTCAAAAATAATGTTATTTAGATTTATCGAGTTTCAATACATTGTAAATTGAGCGTTCTCTTTTTAATAATGGGCTTTTGGGGTGGTAACCATTTTTTTAATAACATTTGACCAGCGGTTAATAAAATTTTAGGAGGAATCTTTATGAAAAGAGCATTAGTCTTGGGCGCATCCGGGGGTATGGGGTATTCTATTGTGAACGAGTTGACTGACAGGGGAATCGAAGTTATCGCTTTTGCACGGACAAAAAAGAAGCTAGAGAAACTTTTCAGTGCTAAGCAAAATGTAATTTTACAGGTGATATTTTTAAATTAGAGGATTTGATGGAAGCTGCAGCAAATGTGGACATTATTTTTCAAGCAGCAAATATTCCCTATCCTGAGTGGGAAGAAAAACTTGTCAACTTTATCGGTCAAGTTGTTCAAGTTACCGAAACGAAGAACATTAAATTAGCCTTGGTTGATAATATTTATGCATATGGGAAGAATCCCGGTATAAAGGTAAATGAACAAACACCGAAAAACCCACATACGAAGAAGGGAAATATTCGACTTCAAGTGGCAAACATGGTCATGCAAGCAAATAATAAATCTTTTATTGCTCACTTTCCTGATTTTTATGGACCAAATGCTGAAAATACACTTCTTCATTATACCTTACAGAGGGCTTTGGCAAATAAACCGTCCATCTACATAGGGAATCAAAAGATTGCAAGAGAGTTCATTTTCACCCCGGATGGTGCTAAAGCGCTGGTGGAACTTGCCTTAAATGAAACAAGCTATGGGGAAGAGTGGAATATTCCCGGACATAGTGTCATTACAGGAGAGGAAATAGTCAAGATTATTCGGGAGTTAACCGGCTATAATAAAAAAGTCTTTACGGTTACAAAATCAATGATTCAAATGCTCGGATTATTTAACCCAATGATGCGTGAAGTAGTTGAATTGTTTTACTTGAATGAAGATCCGGTTGTGTTATCAGGCGAAAAATTTGAAAGACGAATCGGCCCGCTACCTCGAACATCTTATTATGATGGACTGAAACAAACGATTGACTATATGAGAGGAACGGTAAAAGTATAATATAGTTCTCGTCGGCATTTTTGAGGCGTGAAATGGCAATTTTTAGCGATGACACCTGTTCTCGTCACCATTTTGAGTCGAGAAACTCCACTTTTTGGCGGCGAGACCTTTTCTCGTCGTCGTTTTGTGCCGCAAAACCGCATTTTTTGGCGACGAGACCACTTC
>NZ_JAJCHL010000116.1:0-8063 GCF_020554505.1 Caldibacillus sp. 210928-DFI.2.18 | reverse complement strand
TACGTGTCAAAAAATGTCGAAAATCAAGGTAAATAACACATAACAGGAGGAAACCCCGAAAAAATGTCGAATTCAATAGAAATTTGTCGAAAATCCATCGAAAAATAAAGAAATCACCCCATCGAGCCATTTAGATAAAGTTCATTCAAAAATTATGATGAATTTTACTTAAGACGTGCGAAATGTGGGATGAAGTCATTGCATTGGATATTATCCCGGAAAAGGTGGATATGATCAATAACAGACGTTCACCAATCGTTGACCATGAAATTGAAGAATTCTTGGAAACAAAAGATCTTAATTTAATTGCTACAACCAATAATGAAATGGCTTACAAGGGTGCTGAATATGTTGTTATTGCCACACCGACAAACTACGACCCGGAAAAAAACTACTTCAATACAAGTTCAGTTGAGGAGGTAATTGGCAATGTCCTTACAATCAATCCGGAAGCAGTAATGATCATTAAATCAACAGTTCCGGTCGGATACACAAAAGAAATCAAAGAAAAATTCAATACGGAAAACATTATCTTTTCACCTGAATTTTTACGTGAAGGAAAAGCCTTGTACGATAACTTATATCCATCGCGGATAATTGTTGGAGAACGTTCTGAGCGAGCAAAAGTTTTTGCAGATTTATTAGTTGAAGGTGCAATAAAAGAGGATATTCCCGTCTTGTTCACCGATTCTACAGAAGCTGAAGCTATTAAACTATTTGCGAATACATATTTAGCCTTACGTGTTTCGTTCTTCAATGAACTTGACACCTATGCCGAAATTCGTGGACTCAACACAAAACAAATTATTGAAGGCGTAGGTCTCGATCCAAGAATCGGTAACCACTACAACAATCCATCATTTGGCTACGGCGGTTACTGCCTGCCAAAGGATACAAAACAATTACTAGCAAATTATCAAAACGTGCCAAATAATATCATTCAGGCCATTGTCGACGCAAACAGAACCCGTAAAGATCACATTGCAGATATGGTCATCAAACGCAATCCGAAAGTTGTTGGCATTTACCGACTAACCATGAAATCCGATTCCGACAACTTCCGCGAATCTTCCATCCAAGGTGTCATGAAACGCATCAAGGGAAAAGGAATTGAAGTCATCGTGTACGAGCCAACCCTGGCCGACGAAACCTTCTTCAACTCCAAAGTTGTAAATGACTTTGAAGAGTTTACCGAACGTTCAGACATAATTATCGCGAACCGCATGTCGGAGGAATTAAAAAATGTAGAGGATAAAGTTTATACAAGAGATATTTATGGTCGGGACTAATAACCGGTAAAAAGTAGTGGTTTTTTAGGCTGATAAGTTATCAATATGATCTTCTAGCATCTAATTTTTAACCCACATTTCACCTGTCTTAAGAAATGTGATAGATTTTGAAGAAGACCTATCTTTATCTGATAACTGTTGCCATTTAAATAAATATTCTCGGTTTTGTTGACTCTTCTGTCCTATTGGTGGTAATGATTGCTGGTTCACCTAATAATTTACCCTATTATTTGAAAGTTTTTATTGGATGTCAGGATGATAGAAGCCTTTTGCATTCATCAGGTGAAAAAAGTTGGATCTCCTGTTGCCCCATCAATAATGACGAGATTAGTATTTGGGATTTTTTTAAAACGTGTATGGAATTTACGAGATATTTCTCTGTTTTTGCGGAATGGACCAGTTCTTTCATTGAGAAAAACATCACGTTGTATTCTTGACAAAATGTAATTGGACTAGTGGAAAATTTTTGTCGTCGACCTCCAGTAGTGTACAAACCCCGGGGGATCGACGACAAGTTATTTTGAAAAATAATCAATAGAAAATGCCTAGATTACGTGTATTTATGGAAAATATAATTGCTAGAAAGCCAAATTTTTATTATAATTAACACAAAACCACCAATACAAAAAAACCTTATTAAATCAAGGATTGTTTGGGTTTATATCTTACCTATGAGGAATTGAAACAGTCCCGTAAAAATGGGCTTAAGTTTTCTAGCTCTGTTTATATCTTACCTATGAGGAATTGAAACTCGCCTTGCATGACGCACAATGTTCGCTCATAAGTGTTTATATCTTACCTATGAGGAATTGAAACTCGTGTATATCCTTTACTTCACTTTTTGCGTACCGCACGTTTATATCTTACCTATGAGGAATTGAAACACAAGAATACCATAATCTGCTAGTCCATTTGCATCTATGTTTATATCTTACCTATGAGGAATTGAAACGCTAAATCTTGCTGGGATTGCGAAAACCCCATACTTTGTGTTTATATCTTACCTATGAGGAATTGAAACCTCCAATATTTAGCATACCAAAACCGTTCGATGAGCCGTTTATATCTTACCTATGAGGAATTGAAACGACAAAGAATATGAAGTGGATTATGAGATTAATAACGTTTATATCTTACCTATGAGGAATTGAAACTTTGGAACCAACATTCACCCCAGAGGAAGCTTTATCGTTTATATCTTACCTATGAGGAATTGAAACATGCTTCATCTTTGAACCGCTTTATTGATTCGTCAGAGTTTATATCTTACCTATGAGGAATTGAAACCTAGATTGTTAAATTTTTGATTGCTTCCATTATCAGGTTTATATCTTACCTATGAGGAATTGAAACAAGTCTAGTATTTTCCCCGTCGACGGCTGTTCTTTTAGTTTATATCTTACCTATGAGGAATTGAAACGGAGCAATCATAAATGGCAAAAAGTATTACTTATTAATGTTTATATCTTACCTATGAGGAATTGAAATAAGCCCATACTCACAGGCACACTTACGGTTGTTGTAAAGTTTATATCTTACCTATGAGGAATTGAAATTCTATAACGGATACAGGAATCACATCGCTTTTAAAGTTTATATCTTACCTATGAGGAATTGAAACTCATCTGTAATGCTGCCGGCTTTTTTTCCTTGACTCGTTTATATCTTACCTATGAAGAATTGAAGCTGCTTGAGCAAGATATTCTCGAATCACGGATATGGTTAAAGTTGCCAAGAACATATAGAACTGAGGTCACTGATAACAAGGTTCACACCCATATAAGATGGTTGACCACAAAGAACCACTTGAATATAGGTACTTTGCCAAACTATTTCATAATATTATTATACGTTTCATAAAAGAAAGACATTAATGGTTCAATGATGCCTTCATTAATATGATTATTTCCTGAACTGGCAATGATTTTATGAAACTCTTTATCTAATTCATCATAATTGTCAACATTATTTCTCATCGCATCTATCGACTTTTTTAAACTTTTTTAAACTTTTCAGTTCAGTTTCTGTTATTTTTTCTGCTGCTAATGTGACAAATCCGAGTTCCTGTGCCATTCGTGTTTCCATTAGAATATTTATATCCGTTGCAGTAATAGCATCAAATGATATGGGCGCGTACCTATTTTATGAGATATAAAGGTCCCTTCTTTTGTTCTTCTTTCAATCACTCCTAATGTTTCGAGTGAAATTAGCGCTTCCCTCAAAACGGAGCGACTAACATTAAGCATCTCCACCAGTTCAAGCTCAGATGGTAATTTATCTCCAGGTTTAAGTTTACCTGTCGTTAAGAGAGTAATAATTTCATCCACAACCATATCTGATAACGTTTTCCTTTTAATTGATTTAAGCTTTAGTGGATATTCCATATATCTATGTCTCCCACATCCTTGCAGTAATTGTTCGATTTAACAATATTATATTATACTAAATAATATTCTGTTAACTATATTTGTTATTTTGTCTGACAAATAAAAATAAAATTTGCATACTCCAATTAAAAAAACACTGGGGCTCACAAACATGATTTGGGCGGGACTTTATCTATTTAAACGGAAGTTTTAGAAAACAAAGTTTAAGTACTTGTCTCCCTACGCTTTAATATTGTTGATTAATACTATAAACTATTTATCAATCCTTTCGATAAATATATTAGTTTTTAAAAGAATTTAAATTTATATATTGACATTTATTCAAATTTTTATAAAAATGGAGTTATAGCCTAGTGCATACGGTAAGAATCATTTGTGACTTCATCATAAATGTCCCTTAGCGTAGATGGGTAAAAGGCTGGTGATACGATGTTTAATAATGAAACCATTTTTATTATCGGTGATGCAAAGGCTGCGGCTAATAATCCGATTACGCAAAAATATAATGCCTTTTATATCGGATTGGTTGTTGATCGGGATAGTGGGGAAATCATTGATGCTGATTGTTCTGCAACACTTGATTTGACAAAGCAATTTATTAAAAGTTTACTAATTGGCAAATCTATTCTCGATATCGAAATAATAACATCAGACTTCGAAAAACGTTATTTTGGTTCGTCACAAAAGGCATTTATTGTTGCTTTTCGAAATGCTCATTTAAAATATTTAAAATTCGTTAATGCTGCTTCTTCTGTTAAATAATACGCAGATGAAACCCAGCAAATAGGTCACACACTTACCTATTTGCTGGGTTTTTTATATTTATAAATTATAAGGGGGTAGAGAAAATTGATTCAAAATGGTGTGCTTTATTTAGGAGTATTACTTTTTTTAACAGCCATTGTAGCCTATGCCGAAAAGAAATGGAAGGACTCCAAGCTTTTTAAATATATACCTGGTATTGTCCTGATTTACATTTTCGGTGCTGTTTTACAAACGGCTGGTGTCTTTGCAGATAGTGCTTCGAATGATGCCGTATATACAGGTGTCAAAGATTTATTACTACCTGCTATGCTAATTCTCATGCTATTGCATTGTGACTTACGAAAAATCATTAAAATGGGGCCTAAAATTCTTTTAACCTTCTTTTTTGCATCCTTAACCATTATTGTTGGTTTTGTAATCACGTATTCATTGCTAAAAGGCTTTTATGCCGAAGATACATGGAAAGCATTCGCTGCTCTTAGTGGGAGCTGGACAGGTGGCTCAGCTAATATGGTTGCCTTACAGGACATTTTAGACGTGCCAGAAAACATTTTTGGTTACGCCTTAATAATGGATACGATTAACTATTCGATCTGGGTAATGTTTATGTTTTGGCTTGTTCCCCATGCGGCACGTTTTAATCGTTGGACTGGTGCTAAAGGTGTAGATCTTCCAAGTGAGATAGAAGTAGCTGTAGCAGATGAAAAAGAGAAGGGGAAAATTGGTTTCAATGAGATGATGGTATTCGTTGGTGGGAGTATCTTTTTATCCGCAGTTTGTTGGGAAATTGGTGGAAATCTGCCAGCAATCGGTGCTGTTTTTAATACAACAACTTGGGCAGTTATTATTGCATCGATTATTGGTTTAGTTTTAGCTGTAACACCAGTTGCTAAAATTCCTGGATCGAGTGAAATATCAAGAGTTATGCTTTATGTCATTATTGCTTTAATCGCATCCCATGCCGATTTCTCACAAATTTTCCAAGCGCCAATTTATATTCTATCTGGATTTATGATTTTACTCATCCATGCTTTAGCTATGCTACTAGTTGCGAAACTATTTAAACTTGACTTATTCACGATGGGTGTAGCTTCCTTAGCCAATGTTGGTGGTATGGCATCTGCACCAGTTTTAGCAGGGGCTTATCATCAGTCACTAGTACCTGTTGGCGTATTGATGGCGTTATTAGGAAACTTACTCGGAACCTATTATGGAATACTAACAGCTTACTTATTATCAGGACTATAACAGAAAGAAGGTTTTTAAGTGAAAATTCGTGAAGCACATTTTTTTACTGAACATACGCCTTTAAAAAAACCATTTAAAACTGCTGTTCGTACAGCAACAAAAATTAATAGTATTACAGTAAAAATTACGCTTGAAAATGGGACGACTGGATACGGTACCGCTGTCGCAACTGAAGCGGTTACTGGCGACTCCCTTCAAGGAATCAATAGTATTTTAGACAATATACTCTTTCCAAGCATTATTGGTAATGACATAGAAAATATTGGAGTTAATGAAAAAATCATTCAAACTAGTTGCGTAGGAAATACAAGTGCAAAGGCAGCTTTAAGTATGGCTCTATATGATGCCTACGCAAAACAGCTAAATGTCCCACTCTATCAAATATTTGGTGGTAAAGTGAATACACTTGTGAATGACATGACCATTAGTATTAACGAACCATCAGAAATGGTCCAAGATGCAAAAAAAGCCGTCGCACAAGGCTTCACAACGTTAAAGATTAAAGTGGGCATCAATGGACAGAAGGATATAGAACGAATTCAGTCCATCTATGATGAATTAGGTAACGACATTATATTACGGATTGATGCCAATCAAGGTTGGAATGCAAAGGAAGCTGTAAAAATTATTGGCGAGTTTGAAAAGCGAAACTTCCCGATTGAATTCATCGAACAGCCTGTACCCCAACATGATATCCAAGGGTTAAAGTTTGTTCGTGACAGGGTTAACATTCCGATTATGGCCGATGAAAGTGTTTACTCCGCTAAGGATGCAATTGAAATTGTCAAGCTGCAGGCAGCGGATCTCATTAATATTAAACTAATGAAAGCCGGCAGTCTCTCTGAAGCGTATAAGATTGCTAGTATAGCAGAAACCGCTGGAATTGAGTGTATGCTTGGTGCCATGATGGAATCAACATTGTCTGTTTTAGCAGCAGCCCATCTAGCAGCTGCTCATCCAAATATTACAAAAATTGATCTGGACCCACCGTTATGGCTCAATGACAACCAAGCCAACTTATATTTTCAAAATTCGAAAATTCAGTTGCCGGAAGTTGCGGGAATTGGTTTGAACCCCGTTTCTTTATAAAAATAAAAGATGAGAGGTGTGTTAATGATGAGAAAATGGCTACTTTCTATTGTTATTGTAACCTGCTTTCTATTGACTTCTTGGACCTCAGTCAGCGCGAATACTTTGCAGGAAGAACTTAAAGTTGGTGAAAATGCCTATATTGATGTATCAGTAGCAACTTTATGGACCGAACCTGGTATTACTCGGCCTGTTGATGAACCTTCCATTACGAATCCTGTAGACATGTGGAAATGGACAACATCGATGACTTATGATGAAAAGCTTTGGCTTGTTGGTAATTTGGAAACTCAAGGATTACTTGGTACAGAAGTGACCATCCTTGAAAAACAAGGAGATTGGGTAAAGGTGGCTGTACATGGTCAACCAACTCCACGAGAAGAGGCTGGGTATCCTCTGGTTGGATGCCAGCAAACCAATTAACAAAAAATGAGCAATTTGAAAAGTTTTTAGAGAAAAGACCTTTTGCCCACATTTCTTCACCAACAGCATTGTTATATGATGATCCAAATTTCGAACAGGCTTTCATGGAAATTAGTATCAGTACGAGACTTCCTGTCATCGCCGAAACAAAAAATGCCGTTAAAGTTGCAACGCCAAGTGACGGCCAAAAATGGCTGAAAAAGGAAGACGTACAAGTTTATCATTCTGTTAAGGATATTCCGAAACCAACAGCAGATGATTTACTCGATACAGCATACCAATTTTTAGGTCTCCCCTATCTTTGGGCTGGTACATCTGGATTTGGCTTTGATTGTTCTGGATTTACCCATACTATTTATAAAGTCCATGGAATCACAATTCCACGCGATTCATCTGTTCAAGCTGTTCAAGGCACACCTGTCGCGGAAGAAGACTTGCAACCTGGCGATTTGATTTTCTTTGCATATGATGAAGGAAAAGGACGAGTCCATCATGTAGGTATGTACATTGGGGGTGGAAAAATGATCCATTCACCAAACACAGCTTCTACAGTACGCATTGATAATTACCGTGCGCCCGGATATGGTGAGGGATACGCTGGGGCTAGACGATATCTTGAATAATTAAAAAAATCCAGTAAGAGGCCAGCTATTATTTGGCTAGCCTCTTCTCAAACCACCGTACGTATGATTCTATATACAAATACACTTCAATATAAAGAAGCCTCGCTATCTTTTCCCATTCACACTTATCCATTTTTTATCTGGATTTTCATAAAACTCTACTGTAGTAAATCCGGTATCTCTAAATAGGGGTTGCTGAACAAACAAAAAAACCAAATAGGAGAAGGATTTATGAGCTT
>NZ_JAJCHL010000115.1:0-8093 GCF_020554505.1 Caldibacillus sp. 210928-DFI.2.18 | reverse complement strand
GCTTTTTCTTCGTGCGATGTCTATTCGAGGAAGCAAATCTGTTCTCATTGCGGGGGGCTCCAGTTTGTACGTCGCTAAGCGGGCCCCTCCGCTTTTCTTTTAAAACTATCCTTTTGTACTTCTATTGTGTCCAAGTCAATCACTTGTAACCGTTAACTCTTGAGCCAATGTCACAACCGTCAGGACTGGAAATTCCGTACCTGCCCCATTCCGTACATTTAAAGAACTAATATTCACGTACTTGGTAACCGGTTCAGAAAGCTTCGTAGTGGTTGAATCCGTGTTTGTCTCAGCCGGAGGAACTTCATCGGCCGGCTCTGTTACCGATTCTTCAGTAGCTTGTTCCGTTTCCTCCTTGGAAGTTTCTTTTACTTTTTGATTGTCCTTCGCCTTTTCAAACGAAGCAGTCGCTGTTTTATTTGGGGCTGATCCTGTGTCCCTCTCTGAATGCCCTTTTGCTAATCCAATCCCTATCAATAGAGAAAAAATAAGAAGAACAGAAATAATGCTTGCGATAACTTTGCTTTTCTTGCTGATTTTTTTTAACATCAAATGCCTCCCTTGTAGGGACAAGTTTATCATCCCTATGATAATGTTGGGAAATACAGGAATTTATCATTTGGGATGAAAGCTTTGTCCTATATGCCAGCATGACTAACCACATTAATTATATCGACAATAATTGCTATTTTTTGACATAAAATTTTGGGGTCTCTTTGAAGTTGCAGGCTTACGGAGAACTTAGTTTCATTTGCCTAAGAATATAGATAAACCTGTACTCCGGTGCAAAAAAGTCCCCTTATCACCACATGTTTTTCCCGGCATAAAATGTAATAAAAGGCTCAGTTTCCGTTTTTTCATTTCATTGAAAGGAGCTTTTGCATGGTTGTTGAGCTTACGTTGGTTCATTGGATTTACTTGTTGTTTATCTTGCTGATTATCGGTTTCATGGTCAGCCGATTGGATACGAGTATACTTTGTATTGTCGGAATTTTTGTTATTGCCATTGTGACAAGTGGTTCGTTAACCAAATCGATCATGAGCATCTTTTCCGGTTTTTTATACGCAATTTCGGAGCTTTTGCCCACGATTCTCATTATTTCGCTTATTGTTGCCATGAGTAAGACATTAACGCAAACCGGGATTAATGATGTCATGATTGCCCCGTTTGCAAAAATCATTCGGACACCGTCACTGGCCTATTGGACAATTGGCATTCTCATGATGTTCATTTCACTCTTTTTCTGGCCATCCCCGGCGGTTGCCCTACTCGGTGCCGTTCTTCTACCGGTTGCTATTCGTGCCGGGCTCCCCGCTTTAGGTGTGTCCATGGCAATGAACTTATTCGGCCACGGGATTGCTTTGTCCGGTGACTTCATCATCCAAGCCGCTCCAAAATTAACCGCAGATGCAGCCGGATTGCCGGTTGGGGATGTTATTTCAGCGAGCATTCCACTTGTAATCGTGATGGGCGTGGTTACTACAGTAACTGCCTTTATTTTTCTAATGAGGGATGTAAAAAAAGGAAGATTACAAGATGTCAAAGCTTTTGATGGAGCTGTTGAAAAAATTGAGAAGGTCGATGCTTTGTCTCATAAGCAGAAAATTGTGTTTGCAATTCTCATTCCATTGCTTTTTGCACTTAATGTCATTGCCATGTTTGCCTTTAATCTTCAAGGAGGCGATGCGACTGCATTAGTCGGAGGAACAGCGATATTAATTTTTCTCCTTATTAATATGATTGGTTTCAAAGTCGGCGGATTGAGAAAAACAACAAAGCGAATGATCGACGGGTTTCAATTTGGCTTTAAAGTGTTTGGACCGGTGATTCCGATTGCTGCGTTCTTTTATTTAGGTGATGTAGGTTTTACCACGATCATTGGCGACTATCTACCGGAGTCCTCGAACGGCATTGTTAATGACCTGGGGGTTGCGCTGGCACATGTCGTTCCGTTAACACCGGAAATTGGTGCCGCGACACTGGCTGTTGTGGGAGCCATTACAGGTCTGGACGGTTCAGGCTTTTCCGGGATTTCGTTGTCCGGATCGATTGCCAATTTATTTTCCCATGCGATTGGCGACGGTGCTGCAACATTAACCGCACTAGGGCAAATTTCTGCCATTTGGGTTGGCGGCGGGACCCTTGTACCTTGGGCCTTGATCCCGGCTGCCGCGATTTGTAATGTCGATCCATTTGAATTGGCACGCAGGAACTTGTTGCCCGTTTGTATCGGATTGGTTGTAACGACAATTGTGGCGATGGTGTTGATATAGGGACTGGTTCATCGTCCCACTGGTAATGTTAATATAGAAAAACAGTACCCCTTAGCAAGTTTTTTCGCTAAGGGGGCAAAATACGACTGTATTATTCAAAACAATTTGTAGTTTTTTTAAAAAAACGCATGTATAAAGAATAAAATTCACTGATTGATTATTATTCTATCTACTTGGCAAAATAAACCTTATTACATAAGTTTGTTTCCATAAAACACTTGTAGAATTATTATCTAATGTGGAGTCATGGGGAAAATATTTCCATAATCCCTCATGTAGCGCCCAAGCCACACCTCAGAGGATGAAAATGGTTTTTTTAAAGGTAGCCAATGGGATGTATTGGCTTATTTTTCATGGTAGCATGCTTTTACAATATATTAATATATTGTAAAAGCATTTTAATTCATTTGATTTTATATTAAATTTTATCTATTATTATATTTTCTTTTTTAAAAATATGATATAAATTAATTGTGGCTAGTCCACGTTTTACTGATTTACTAGTTTTTACTGAAAGGAGAGGTGGTATTATCGAGAAGATTCTAATGTATACATGATGTTTATATTGGATATTGGACAGGGGCCTACATAGTATTAAAGGGGGAGAAACTGTGGTTCGAGTGAAAAATCGTTTTCTTATCATTTTTGCAATGATTTTTGCTTTACTAGTAAACTATTGTATACCGCTTGCACAAATAGCAAGTGCGGCTGACGTAAATGGCATATCTGTTGAAGAGGCTATTAGTAATAATACCGGTACAGCAACAGTTACGGGGTATATTGTTGGGCATACGACTTCACCGAATAAATATGATTTTGAAGCACCTTTTAGTGGGGACACAAATATTGCAATTGCAGATAGTCCGACTGAAAGAGACCCGGCCAAAATCATGCCTGTTAAAGTTAAAACTGAGTTCAGGGGAAAAGTTGGATTACAGACGAATCCGAATATTGTTGGCAAACAAGTCTATATAACCGGTGAATTGGGTGAATACTTTTCTGTACCGGGAATCAACGGTATTTCATCAATTTGGTTTGCTGACGAAGCACCACCTGTTGAAGAAGAACCAGTTGAAGGACAGGTTGTTACCATCAGCCAAATCCAAGGTGAAACGCATAAATCGCCTTACAAAGACAAATTGGTAAAAGATGTTGAAGGTGTCGTTACCTATGTAGCAGATAAAAACAACTTCTACATGCAATCAACAACACCTGACAGTAATACAAATACATCAGAAGGTATATTAGTTTATAAATCAGGTGGTCACGGTCAATCTGTTGGTAACAAAGTCAAAGTCAGTGGTACTGTAAAGGAATGGGTCATTACAGGTAATAAGGTCGGTATTGATTTGCCTGTTACTGAAATTAATGCTTCAGCTGTTTCGGTCATCGAACAAGGTGTTGCACTGCCTGAACCGGTTAAATTAGATCCACCGACATCAGTTATTGACAATGACAGTTTTTCAACCTTTGATCCGCAACAAGATGGTATTGACTATTATGAAACGGTGGAAGGCATGCTTGTTTCAATGGATAGTCCCGTAGTTGTCGGTCCACAAAAGTATGGAGAAGTTCCTGTCGTCGCCAAAAAAGTTGAAGATAAAACATATACAACAGAAGGTGGCGTTCTGTTAACTGAAGAAACAGCGAACCCTGAAAGAATACAACTAGATTTGTTCGACAATAATTTTAAAGCTAAGGTTGGCGATCAGTTTAACGGCACAGTTACCGGCGTGCTAACTTATGACTTCAGTAACTTCAAAGTGTTCGCAAACAAGTCTTCCTTACCTGAACTAACGGAAAGAGCTTATACAAAACCAATTAGTACGTTAAGTGGTGATGAGGATTCATTAACTATTGCCAGCTATAATATTGAAAACTATAGTAAGCGTGAAAAGGATAAGACTGCGAAGATTGCAGAACAAATTACCAAGCATCTAAAGTCACCGGATATACTTGGTCTAGTTGAAATGCAAGATAATGATGGCGCAACAAATTCAGGTACAACTGATGCAAGTCAAAATTATCAAGCATTAATCGATGCCATCAAAGCAGCCGGTGGTCCAGCATATGAATGGACAGATATTGCCCCTGCAAACAATGAAGATGGCGGTCAACCCGGTGGCAATATTCGTGTCGGCTTCCTTTACAATCCGGATCGCGTTCAACTTACTGAAGGAAAAAAAGGAACAGCCACAGAAGCGGTTGATTTTGAAAACGGCTCGCTTACATTGAACCCGGGAAGAATTGATCCAACCAATGAGGCTTTTGAAGATAGTCGAAAACCATTAGCAGCTCAATTTACCTTTAATGGTAGAGATGTGATTGTCATTGCCAACCATTTTAACTCAAAAGGTGGCGACACACCATTATTTGGACAAACACAACCACCAACTTTAAGTAGTGAAGCACAAAGAATTAATATTGCTAAAGTGGTAAATGGCTTTGTTTCAAATATTCTTGCAGAAGATCCTGATGCAAATGTTGTTGTATTAGGTGATCTGAATGATTTCCAATTCTCTAATCCTATTAAAACATTAAAGGGGAATATTTTAGAGAACTTAATTGATCGCGTACCTTTAAAAGACCGCTACACCTATAATTATGAAGGTAATTCTCAAGTTTTAGATCACATTTTAACAACTAAGGATATTGCAGATGATGCTCAAGTTGAAATTCTGCATCTAAACGCATCCTATATGGAAGAACATGGAAGAGTATCGGACCATGATCCCGTTTTGGCTCAACTCAATTTTGATGAAGAACCAGCAGCTGATGAAGATTTTTCATTAACGATTATGCATACAAATGATACGCATGCACGTGTCACACAATTTCCATATTTAGCAACTGCGGTGAATCAAATTCGTGCAGATCACCCAAATAATTTGTTACTGCATGCCGGTGATGTTTTTTCCGGAACTCTGTTCTTCAATGTTCATCTTGGATTAGCCGATCTTTATTTCTTAAATGAATTAAAATACGATGCGATGACTTTTGGGAATCATGAATTTGACAAAGATTCTCAAACATTAGCCAATTTTGTTAATGAAGCGAAATTCCCATTTGTCAGCGCAAATATTGACTTTACGAATGACCCGATTCTTGGAAAATATGCCTTCAATGAACCGGGACAACCGGGCGATGGTGGAAATATCTATCCGGCAATTATCAAAGAAATTAATGGCGAGCAAGTTGGTATTTTTGGCTTAACCACTGAAGATACCCCTAACATTGCAAGTCCAAGTAAAAATATTGTATTTGAAAATGCCGTTGAGGAAGCTGAGAACACAGTATCTCTTCTTGAAGAAAAAGGTATTGACAAAATAATTGCTTTATCACATTTAGGTTACGATGTAGATAAGCAATTAGCTGAAGCCGTTAATGGCATTGATGTAATTGTTGGAGGTCATTCGCATACCGTTCTTCCTGAAGGTGAAGTAATCGAAAAAGATGAACCTACTGTTATTGTTCAGACAGGTGAATATTTAAATAACTTAGGTAAATTAGATGTAACCTTCGATGAAAACGGGGTTATTAAGGAAGAATCGGCAGAATTACTTTCCTTAACAGCTGATTCAAACGGAGTCAGACAATTTGCTGCTGACCCGGCGTTCCAAGAAAAAGTTGATGAATTCAATACACCAATTGAAGAATTACTACAAGAAGTTGTTGGAAATACTACGGTTCCTTTAGACGGTGAAAGAGCCAATGTACGAACGAAAGAAACAAATCTCGGTAATTTGATTACAGATGGTATGGTTTGGAAAATGCAACAGTTCTTCCCGGAAACAACAATTGCCTTACAAAACGGTGGAGGAATTCGTGCTTCGATCGATCAGGGAGAAATTACAATGGGTGAAGTTCGTACCGTCCTCCCATTTGACAATGCGCTCGTTGCCATTAAGTTAACCGGTAAAGAAATTTTGGAAGCTCTGGAACATAGTGTCAGTGCCTATCCTAGCCAAAGCGGCGGCTTCCTACATGTGTCAGGATTAAAATTTAAATTTGATCCGGATAAACCGGCTGGCGAAAGAATTTGGTCAGTAAAAGTAAAAACAACAGAAGGCAACTTTAAACCTATTGAATTAGATCAAATGTATACAGTTGCAACTAATTCCTTTACTGCACAAGGCGGCGACGGTTTCGATTCGTTAAGACAGGCTTATTTGGACGGTCGTATGATCAACATTGATATTCCTGACTATGAAGTATTTAATGATTATTTAGTCGCCCATAACCCGGTCTCACCAAGTGTAGAGGGTAGAATTGTTGCTGCAAAAGAACCAAGTGGAGAAAATAAAGTGAATCCTACCATCAACAATGGCGTAGCAACAGTAGATGATGCTACTTTTAAAAATGCAATAGAAGCAGCAGTTGTAGCCAACAGTGCCCTTGAAATTAACCTGAATGGTAAGGAAAACATAAAGATCCAATTAACTGCTGATCAGGTGGCTCAGCTAACGGAAAACGGTGTTCCATTAGTACTCGCCAATGGTTCCGTTTCAATACGCATTCCAAGCAGCGTACTGGAAGCTGGTGGAGAATTAGTTGTCATTATAAGCAAATTAGCAGACACCAAAGGAGCAGTCAGCCCGGTTTATGAGCTTATCATTCAACTCGGTGGAAAGAGTGTCACCCAATTTTCCGAACCGGTTACCTTGACATTTACTGTTGATAAAAACAAAGTGACAAAACCAGATAAGTTAAATGTTTACTACTACAATGAGCACACAAAAGCTTGGGTTAAACTTCCGGGAGCAACTTACCAAGATGGTAAAGTAACGGTTACTACCAACCACTTTACTAAATTTACAGTTTTCGAAAATGATGCAGAAATAATTGCATCAGACAGTTCAGACAATAATGGTAACGGAGGATCCAATCCACCCGGTGGAAAGAATCCGGACAATACGAATTCCGGAGCAAAAAATACAGTTACCGATCATTCTAATACCGGAAATAACCCAATTAACACGACAAACAAACTACCGGATACATCAACGAATTATCGCAATATCTTGTTAGCCGGTATATTGTTTATATTGTTCGCAACAATAGGGGTCTTTTACAAAAGGTTCAAAAAGGGGACAAAATCAACACATTAATTGTCGACTATTTGCACCAAAAAGTATTTCGGTAAGTTCACACTCAATTTAAACAGAAGAAACATGTCCACGAGGTCGGTTCGAGGCCGCTGAAAATGTACTAACTAATCTTGCTAAAAACCATATTTAGCTGTATTCCCTTAGTTTACCCTACTATATATTGTGAAAATGCACTTATTCAAACAGTTTTACAGTGTCCCCGGTCGGTTCTCACAGACAAAATGAGGGATTAATCAGGAGAAACTGTCCAATAAAGCGGCTCTCGCGGACAAAATGGAGGCTCAATCAGGTGAAACTGTCCAATAGAACGGCTCTCGTGGACAAAATGGTGGCTCAATTAGGTGAAACTGTCCAATAGAACGACTCTCGTGGACAAAATAGTGGCCCAACCAGGTGAAACTGTCCAATAGAACGGCTCTCGCGGACAAAATGGTGGCTCAATCAAGTGAAACTGTCCAATAGAGCGGCTCTCGCGGACAAAATGGAGCCTCAACAAGGTGAAACTGTCCAATAGAGCGGCTCTCGCGGACAAAATGAGGAGTCAATCAGGAAAAACTGTCCAATAGAACGGCTCTCGCGGACAAAATGGAGCCTCAACCAGGTGAAACTGTCCAATAGAGCGACTCTCGTGGACAAAATGGTGGCTCAATCAGGTGAAACTGTCCAATAGAACGGCTCTCGTGGACAAAATGGAGCCTCAACCAAGTGAAA
>NZ_JAJCHL010000114.1:0-8115 GCF_020554505.1 Caldibacillus sp. 210928-DFI.2.18 | reverse complement strand
TAACAAAAATCCCTATACATCGGGGGTTTTACTATCGCTAAGGTTGAACTTGAGTATAAAAAATGTAGTAATAGATATGAGTTCACAAGGAATCAATCAATGGGATCAAACGTATCCAAATGAAGAAGTTGTGACGGAAGATATTTTGGACAGGGAGGTTTATGTGGCTTCCGAGGATACGGTCATAAAAGGCGTCATTACATTAAATGAGTATCAAGATGAAGAATATGAAACCATTCCCTGGAAGTATAACGGAGATAAAATCTTGGTCGTCCACCGGCTATGCGTGGATCCGAAATTTCAAGGAGCGGGTATTGCAACTAAGCTATTAAACTTTGCCGACCAGTTTGGAAAACAAAATAACTACTCGGCCATCCGCTTAGATTCCTTTACAGAAAACAAAGGCGCGTGTAGATTATATGAAAAGCAAGGTTATGAAAAACGCGGATTCGTCACGTTTCGTAAAGGGGACTTCATTTGTTTTGAAAAAAAATTATAAAACCCACAAGGAGATTTTATGAGAAAAATTACCTTATCAAATGGACAAACCGTTGAGGTTGAATGTTTAAGTTGTGCGCTAACAAGTGGAGTGATGGAACCGGACGTGCGAGTTATTACCGAAACGGAATATTTTCATGCACCCCAAGATGTTGCCTATCCAATTAAAGGTTTGGTAATCAACTATAATTGAGCCAAATAAAAGATATTCAATCAAAGGTAGCCCTGCCTGAGAAACAAGTTCACGAAGGTATGAGGTGGAGAGATGAAATTAATTAACGGAATTGTACTTTATTTGCTCGGTCTTATCGGAATTATATGTGTCAGTGTATTTCCACAGTTTATAAGCTCATTAGGGATGCCGGATGCAACGAATTATTTTAGCCAACTGGTTTCATTTGTAACTTCAATGGCGGATGCTGATTCGTGGGTTTACAAAAGGATGTTTTCTCCGGGGACTGCACCACTCTTTGAGGTATTATATGAACCTTTTATTTACTCAATGAAAATTTTGACAGGGGCGTTATTACTCGGTTTTGTCCTTGCGTTTCTATTAGCATTGATCGTTCAATATTTTCGTAAATCTATGCCGGCAATCAAATCTATCTTGAATTTCTTAGAGTCAATACCGGACTTGATTGTTGCTACGATATTACAAATCATTTCCATCTATATCTATAAAAAGACCGGCATCTCTATATTCGAGGTAGCGGGGTACACGGCTAAAATTTACTTTGCACCGATTTTAACACTGTCGATTTTGCCGACAATTTCAATGTTCAAAATTTTGACGCTCATGATGGAAGAAGAATCGTTAAAAAGATATGTTCTCTTTTTAAAAAGTAAAGGAGTTAGTAGAATCGGCATCTTATTGAAACATATGTTTCGTAATATTTTTCCGGGTTTCTCACAAAGACTGAAGGTTATTTTATGGGGAACATTATCCAGTCAGTTTATTATTGAACGGATTTTTAATGTACAAGGGTTAACCTATTATTTGATTGATAGTTTTACCCCGATTACTATTTTTGCAACGCTTTTCTTGATCTTTACACCTTTTTATCTATTCTTTTTCCTGCTGGATAACGTAATTGAAAGAGGATCGGTATATTCCGCCCAATTCCAAAAACAAGGCAGACTGCAAAAGGGGAATTTTCTAAGTTTCAAAACGTTTATTAGCCATATGAAAGATAATTTACTTTTTCACGTTCGTCAATTATCTATAAGCATTTTCGGGCTTATCAGAAGGAAAAATCGGATTCATTCCGTAGGCGTCTATTTTAAAAACTGGAAAATTGCCATAGGGGGTTTGTTTTTCATTTTTGTCATTGGCTATAGTATCTTGTATTCAATTGTTGCCGATGATCGAGTGGAACAGATTAAACTGTTATACGATGAAGATGGTTCAACATTAATAGATGCGCCACCGTATGCTCCGACAGAACCGTTTGTTTTCGGTTCTGATCAATATGGCTATAGTATTTTTGATCAGTTAGTAGTTGGCGCAAAGTACACGTTATTATTTGGCTTGTTGATTGCGTTTTTCCGGGTTTTTGGAGGGCTTTTCTTTGGTGTCATATATGCTTTTTGGCTGAATCGGACCGTTCAGAAGTGGTTTGAGAAACTAACCGATTCTTTACACTTTGTCCCTTTGAGTATGGTTGCACTCGTTTTGCTTACGCCCATTTTAATGTTAAGCGGGCCGGAATTTGCCTTTTCAACGACGGAGCGAATTCTTTTGGAAATTTTAATTTTGACGGTACTTGTTTTGCCTTTAACAACGGTTTTAATAGGGAAAGATATTCAGCAAGTACTTGATCAGGAGTTTATTTTAACGGCAAGAACGCTCGGCGGTGGGAATGCTTATATTTTTGTTCGTCACGTTTTGCCGCATATTCGTCCCAAACTGGCAATTTTGCTCGGTCAGCAGTTTATTCAAGTCCTGCTTGTTTTTATTCACTTGGGTGTTTTTGAGCTCTTTTTTGGCGGGACAAAGGTCAGCTTAGGATCTATGCCATCCAGTATTTCTGTAACCTATGAATGGTCGGGATTGATTGGAGCGATTGGTAGAGGGGCAATACGATCCGGACAGTACTGGTATTTGTGGATATTAGTTGCTTTTATAGTGGCCATATTTGCCATGCAGCTTATCATCCAAGGTATAATTGATATACAGCAAAGAAAAGTAGGTGTACTTTATAACTTTAAGAAAAAGAAACCTTATCAAAAACAAAAAATCTTAGAGGAAAAGGAACCGGAATTATTACCTAGAGAATGGTTTCGCTTGGTAAATAAAGGATAAAGAATTATGCGGGTTTGATAATCATGTGTTGAGGTTTAAACCAAAGAAACCGGCAAAAATTTTTCCCAAAGAAGAAAAAAGCGATGAACCATCATTGGGGATAGGAGAAAACCCCCAATGATGGAAAATCACTTTATTAGGCAACTTCCGATTTCGATCTCTTTACTAATTCCGGTTGAGGGATCTTCCATAACTGCGCCCATTTTGTAATGGCTGAAACCATAATGACAATACCGAGAACGAGCATAATTACGGATAGCACACCGTTGATCACATTATAGCCTGCATTTGCCGAATTTAAGTAGACGTTTTTAATCATCCAAAATCCTGCGATATTTACGGTAACATACAGATAAATGAGTGGAATTAGACAAGTCAACATATACCAGCGTTTATCGGCAATTTTCAGAATAACGGTTGCTCCAATAATTAATCCGATTGATGCCATTAATTGATTGGATACACCGAACAGGGCCCAAACAGAACTGATGTCACCCGAGAATAGCAAATATCCCCATGCAAAACAGGCAATGGCACTTGCCGTAATGTTTGCCCAGATCGAATCCATTCGTTTAAGCGGTTTGATA
Organism: Caldibacillus sp. 210928-DFI.2.18; assembly: GCF_020554505.1. Lineage (NCBI taxonomy): Bacteria > Bacillati > Bacillota > Bacilli > Caryophanales > Bacillaceae > Caldibacillus > Caldibacillus sp. 210928-DFI.2.18. Next base: position 4,728 of record NZ_JAJCHL010000114.1, on the reverse strand, counting down.
AAATTTCCAAAGAAGTCTTGAATTAAATAACGTGCTGTTCTTGTTCCCGCATCAATGGCCGTTAAAATAAAGACTGCTTCAAAAAGAATAACAAATTGATAGAAGTAGGCTGCTAAATTTTCAAATATTGGTACGGCTTTAAAAATGTAGGTCATCCCAACAGCAAGTGTAACAGCCCCGCCTGTTCTTCCTTCAAGATCCATATTTACTTCGTCTTCAAGGTGTGCCAAATGGACCGGTTCCATTCCTAATTCTGCATATTTTTCCGGTGATGAATTGATGGCGAAATAGTCAGCCGGCTCTAAGGAAACAGCTGCTACTAAAGCCATAACTGCAACAATACATTCTACAAGCATAGAGCCAAATGCAACCGGCTTTGCATCTTTCCAACGATTCAGCATTTTCGGTGTAGTACCGGAACCAACGAAAACGTGGAATCCTGAAATCGCTCCGCAAGCAATCGTAATGGAAACAAATGGCCATACAGGACCGGCAACAACAGGTCCCCCTCCTAAGAAATTCGTAAAAGCCGGGAATTCAATAGATGGATTAATGGCAATGACCCCAATAATAAGTGCGGCAAATACCCCGACTTTCATGAACGTGCTTAAATAATCCCGCGGTTGTAATAACAGCCAAACCGGTAAAGCAGCTGCAAAGAAAGCATAAATAGGTAAAATAATAGCAAGTGTTTTCGTATCAAATGTCAAAAGATCGCCTAACCATGTACCATTTAAGTAATGCCCAAATACGACCGCTACCATAATTAACGTAAAACCAACAATTGTAGCAAGTTTTAAATTACCTGTTTTTCTATGGTATAAGCCAACGCCCATGGCAATCGGGATCGTGATACCGACTGCAAAAGTTCCCCAAGGATTTCTTTCCAGTGCATGTAAGACAACGAGCGAAAGCCCTGCCATTGTAATTGTTATAATAAATAACATAGCTAAACCTGTACAAAAACCGGCGACAGGACCTAATTCTTCTTTGGCAACTTCGGAAAATGACTTACCATCTCTTCGCATTGAACAGAATAAAACAACAAGGTCATGGACAGCTCCGCCAATGACGGCACCAATTAGCAGCCATAATAAGGACGGCAAATAACCAAATTGAGCCGCCAAAACCGGGCCAACTAACGGACCTGCTGCTGCAATTGCGGCAAAATGGTGACCAAACGTAACCCATTTATTTGTTGGCACATAATCCCTGCCATCATTAAATTTTTGTGAAGGTGTTGGGACTTTTTCGTCTTCCAGTTCATCAATTTTTAATACTTTTGATGCCATGAAAGTCCCGTATAATCGATAGGCTATTAATAATATACAAACAGAACCGATAACAATTGAAACCGCATTCATCGTAAAACCTCCCCACTCAATTTCTTTTACGTTACTAATTATACAAATTGAAAGCGAATTCTCCGTGTTTTCAATTTAATGTGCAAGAAATGGGGGATGAGAAACAGATTTTGAATGCTGAATGACAAAATCTTATATTGATTTGTAAACAATTCGACAAACATTGATTTAAAAGCCAATATGATTTTTCAAGTCTTTTACATATGTCCGGCTTACAGGAACTTTTGATTGGTCCTTCATTACCAGATTGTAAGTCGAATTAAACCACGGCTGAATTTCGGCAATATATTCCATATTAACAATAAAGCTTCGATGAACACGAAGAAATTTTTTGCTATGTAACTTTTTCTCCAAACTTACCAATGTTTCGTCAACCTTGTATTCATGATTGATCGTTTTAATTTTCACTTTTCCATCGGATGTTTCTAAATAAATGATCTCATCTTGAGTGAGAAGGACAATCCGGTCATCGACAATAATTGGAAATCTTCCATTATAGTCCGTTGTTAATTCATTTGCAGGCGGCATTTCTTCTTTTACGATCTTTTGAAGGTTCATGAATTTATCCAACGTTTTTTCAATCCGTTTCTCATCAAATGGTTTAAGGATATAGTCGAATGTATTTGCTTCAAATGCTTGTAGAGCGTATTCATCATAGGCCGTTGCAAAAATAATGGCCGGAGTTGGGTCAACATTTTCCAGCTGTTTTGCCAGATCCAGCCCGCTTTCTTCGTCCAATTCAATATCAAGAAAGACCAGGTCGGGTTTTAGAATGATGATATCAGCGATTGCTTCCTCCATATTGTCGCTATCGCCCAACACTTTCACCTTTTTTGTTCGATGAAGTAAATATTTTAGTTCATCCCGTGCTAACGGTTCATCGTCCACGATATAGGCAGTCAACATCTTTATCATTATCCTTCCTATTAGTGAGATTATAAGAGACTCATTGTGACTCGATCCATGCTTGGCTGTTCTTGAGATTATTTGCTAAAAGAATCTTAGTGTAACTCGACATTTGCATGGCTGTACATGAGATTAGTTGCTAAAACGAGTTTTAGTGTGACTCGATCCTTTCTTGGCTGCTGATTGGTATTGATATCGTTGTGCTCGTTCCTTGGTTTTCTTTACTGTCAAGGGTTAAATAAGCCCTGTCACCATAAATCCCTTTTAACCGTTGACAGATATGAAATATGGCAGTTCCGCTTCCTTTTTTGGAATCGACAATTTGTGTACCTAAAACAACTAATTTCTCTTCAGGTATTCCCTTCCCGTTATCTTCAATGACAATCATTAATTTTTGTTGTTCCGTAAAGATGCGAATGTTGATTTCTCCTTTCTGTTTACTGCCCGGAAATCCGTAGTTGATCGAATTTTCAACAATAGGCTGTAAAAGGAACGGAGGTATTGGTATTTTTTCAAGATTCGGTTCGATTTGAAAATGGATTCGGTATTTGTCCGGAAAACGCGCTTGCACCAATGATAGATAAGCTTTCACGTTTTCAATTTCCGTTTTGAGCGGGACAAATAGTTGTCCGGCTCCTTGAAGATTTCCACGGAAAAAAGAACTTAATTCTAACAATAACTCCCTTGCTTTTTCAGGATCCGTTCGGCAAAGGGCAGAAATTGTATTCAAACTATTAAAAAGAAAATGTGGATGAATTTGGGCCTGCAATGCTTTAATTTTTGCATCTTTCAATAATTTTGTTTGTCTTTCCGCTTCGACAAGTTCCAATTGTGTGGAAAATAAGCTGGCTAAACCTGTAGCTAATTGGCGTTGAACTTGATCTAATTTTTCCGGATCTTCGTAATACATTTTTAATGTTCCGGCGACCCTGTTTTTTACTTGCAAAGGAATAACAATGGCGGCCTCCAGCGGACAATCTTGATGATGACAGGCAATATCTTCCTTTGATGTAGCGACAAAAATTTTTCCGCTTTCAAGAACCTTTCTCGTTAAAGCTGTTTCCGGTTTCGACATCGGTGTATGATGATCTGAAGCCATACCTACATGAGAAAGAACAATTTGGTTATCTGTAATGGCAACTGCATCCGCATCGGTCATCTTTAAAATTAGTTTGCAAATTTGTTCACATGATTCCACATTTAATCCTTGTCGAAAATAAGGGAGTGTTTGATCGGCAATCGAGAAAACCTTATCTGTTTGATTGGCCAGTGTTCGCTCTTCTTCGCGTTTCATTAAATGGATAATATGCATAAACAACATCATACCGAGTCCATTGACCGAAATCATTGGAATACCAATAAGTTGAACGAGTTCCAGCGCCTGTTCAAATGGTTTGGCGGTAGCTAAAATAACCAGCATTTGAACCAATTCTAAAGTCATCCCGATTCCGACAGCAAAACCTTCCGTGATTTTTTTCCTTTTTGCGCCTAAATAGCCGGAAACCACTCCTGCTAAAATGGTAGAAACGGAACAGGAAAAGGCTGTAAACCCGCCAAGTAAATAACGATGAAGTCCAGCAATAAATCCGGCACCCACTCCTACTGCGGGTCCGCCAAGCAAGCCGCCAATAACGACACCTAAAACCCGCGTATTGGCAATGGCACTTTCCTGATCGATACCTGAATACCATCCAGCATGCTCAATGGATGTATGGTTAATTTCAATCCCGGTATAATTGCTGAATACTCCAAAGGCGCCAAAAAGAATGATGAGCATTATTTTATCTTGACGAGTATGCTCTCTTTGTACAATTTGCCGGAAAGATTTTATTTGTGAAAGGAGAAATAGGGCAATAAGAATAATTCCAACCTTTTCAAGCATTAACGGAACTAAATAAAACATCTCATACATCCTTTTTATGTAAATTTTTCTAGCGTTTACGACATTTACTCTTCACCTACATTATACGTGATTTTTCGACATTTACTAAATGTAGAATTGAAATATGAATATCAGAAACTTTTTGAAAGTAATAATGCAACAGGTGCTGTATAATGTTGGATAAAGTTATTTTGCAAAATTAAGGTAGGACTTTATGGATTACTTATTTTCCATTTCGGATAAAAGGGAGTTTTAAAAGGGTGGAAGGGAGTCTTTAAAAGGGGGAGAAATAATTTTATGAAAAAGTTAATCTTGCTTTTTATACTGGGTATCTTAATCTATTTTATTTTTTCAACGATATATCATATGATCGAATAGGTGCAAAACAAAAAAGTCCTTTTGAATCATTTTTTTCAATGGGTACAACGAGTTCTGTTCTCGTCACCTTTTTTGGTCGAAAACCTCTCAATTTTGGCGACGAAACCTAATCTCGTCACCATTTTGAGGCGAAAAATGCACTATTTTGACGACGAGCCTCATTCTCGTCACCGTTTTGAAGTGAAAAATGCTCAATTT
>NZ_JAJCHL010000113.1:0-8204 GCF_020554505.1 Caldibacillus sp. 210928-DFI.2.18 | reverse complement strand
CAGCGTATTCTCTATCCTTTGGGAATCAAGGAATAACGAACATCGCAATTACCTCGAGTCATGTTTGGATCGTTTTTACTTAGGAAAAATTTTGCAATATCAAATATATTATTGCGACACATTTTTCTTCCCTCTTTTATAAAAAAGATTCTCTTCACTTAAATCTCCACCACCTTTTTTTTATTACACATTAATCTCCAATTTATAAAATTATATTCAAAAAAGGTGGTATTTTATTTATTTTTCTGTAAATTTATATTGTATTAATTACATAATATCATCCTTTGTAAATTTTTTCTAGGTAGATAAATTGTCATAAAAACAACATAAAGCAGGATATCTCCCTGTTTTTTATAGACAACGGTGCAGCAATAACGTTTCCCAATCATTAATTAACTTTTTTATTTCCTTTTCTAATCTATAAAGTTTATTAGTTGCATAATCCAATAAGCAATCTAATTCATCCAATTCCGACTGCAATTCAATCCACCTCACTTGGATTATACAACGTTTAGGCTATTTAGACCAAGACTATATACTTAAATAGAATGGCAAGCACTCCTTTTATCACAAAAATCTCTTCAAATGTATTCATCCCAACGAACATAATTAATATGTGTGCATATCTCTTTTAGACTTAATATATATGTCTACTCAACAAATAAGGACGATTATTAACAACATGTACAATTCAAAAATAAAAAAAGGGCTTAACAGACTAGAGATGTCTACAAGCCCCTAAATGCTTATTCTGTTACGCTTACTATTGATAAATATTTTATCTTAAGAAAGCAGTTTTAATATTACTTATCCATTTTGTCATTTCACGATAAGTTGTTATCATTTTTAATGTTGGACCAGTTTCAGTTCCCATATTATTATTGATGTGACCGCTATCTAACGTTATGAATAATACTATTTCTTTATCGGAAAAATCTTCAACTTCTTCTTGATTAGGAATTATATAATAAGTAATGCTTAAATCAGGTTCAATCGTTGTTAATGATCCAACGTTAGATTGATTAGGTATTTCCATAATCTGTTTTTCTAATATATTAATATCTTCTTGAGTCCATACAATGGTGCTTTCGATTTTTGAAAAACCAAATTGAAAACAAACATCAATATCTAAGCTTAAAAGATCTTCTATTTTCTCTTTTTTGCTAAGCTTCATATTCATTTGTACTCTACTATCCTCATAATTTACATCTTTTAATGAGACCATCACAAAAACCCCATTTCTTTTAGAACTGACTAACTACCAATTTTGCTTTTTCCATACTGACTTTGGTTTACTTTGTTTATAAGCAGTAACTACTGTCTTACCAGATTTATCAAGTACTAAAGCAACTTTATTCCCAGAATGATAAAGAATTTTAGCTCCCGTGTTTTTATCTACATACTTTGTACCATATGCCATTGCTTTTGCAAATGCAGATGAAGAAATACCTCTTTGTGCTGCACGTTGGGCAGCATGTTTAGTAACAGTTTTTACGGCTTGTTTTCCTACCCATTGTGTTACTAATCTTACTACAGTTCCAATAGCAAATGGAATTACAGGTAAAGCCATTGGTTGTATATTAAATTCAATTGTTCCATTTGTTTCATCAGTAGAATTATCATTAAACAAATGAGCTTCTTCTTGAGATATGATTGAATCATCTACTAGATACTTTGAATAATCAATCTCATCAACTTCTTCTTTTTCACTTGCAAGAACGTTTAAACTTGGAGTAAGTAAAGAAAATAATAAAGTTACTACAATCGCATAAATTAAAGATACTAATTAGTTAAGTCGGATAGTTTCACGAAGAATTTAGTAAGGAAAACAACAGGAGCAAACTATCCAGCAGTAAAAAACTCTGATATATACGATGAGATTATTATTTATCCACCAATAGACCTACAAGAAAAGTTTTCTAATATAACAAAACAAATAGAGGAGAAAAAAACATTTTTGGAAAATAGTTTACCCTATCAAGAAAAGTTATTTAATTCGATATTACAAAAAAGCGTTCAATGGCGAATTATTTACCGAAGAAAAAGTTTCTAACTTTTAATCAAAGGGAGGTGGCTATGTGTCAAACTTTAGCTTTCTAAAAGAGAAGAGGCAGTATCGCAGTTTTGCCAATGCCTGTTTTGAAGCGGAAAAAGGCTTAATAGTTAGCCCAGCTGTCAGTGCGATTCAGTAACGACGTGCGCTGGAGCTAGCAGTTAAGTGGGTTTATAGTTATGACAGTGCTTTGAAAGTCCCTTATCAAGATAATCTTTCCAGTTTGATTCACGACCGAGAATTTTTAGGCATTATTGATGAAGAACTATTACCGTTGATGAAGTATGTAGTGAAACTAGGTAATCAAGCAGTCCATACCAATGCACCGATTATTCGAGATGAAGCGGTTTTATCCCTTCATCATCTATTCCAATTTATCGCATGGATTGATTATTGTTATTCTGATGAATTTACTGCTGGGGAATTTGATGAATCCCTACTTCTGGTTGGAGAAGAAAAGAAGGTCCGTCCGAAAGAATTACAAGATTTATACGAACAATTAAGTGCGAAGGACCGGAAACTTGAAGAAATTATTAAGGAAAATCAACATCTTCGTAAAAAGGTCACAGAAAAACGTGAACAGAACACGAAAGAAAATAATTTCCAAGTAGATCAATTAAATGAATTTGAAACAAGGCTAAAATATATCGATTTAGATTTGAAACTTGCAGGTTGGGAATTTAATAAAGATATTATTCGAGAATATCCAGTAGTAGGTATGCCAAACAAAGAAGGTAAAGGATTCGCTGATTACATTTTATTTGGAGATAATGGTAAACCTCTTGCTGTCATTGAAGCGAAAAGAACATCAAAAGATCCTAAAATTGGTCGCCAACAAGCCAAACTTTATGCTGATTGTATCGAAAAAATGTCAGGTGTTCGCCCGGTGATTTTCTATTCGAACGGCTTTGAAACGTATATTTGGCATGATCAGTATCCACCCCGGAAAGTTTCTGGATTTTACAATAAAGAAGAACTAAGTTTGTTAATCGAACGTCGCCAAATGAAGCGTCCATTATCAAATGTACAAATAAATGATGATATTAGTAAGCGTTATTATCAAAAAGAAGCCATTTTATCTGTTTGTGATGCATTGAGTCGTAATCAAAGAAAAGCACTTCTCGTTATGGCAACAGGTAGCGGGAAAACGAGAACGGCAATTTCAATTGTCGATGTTTTGACTTGGCATAATTGGATGAGCATTTTGCATATTTTTCAGCGCAAGAGCCATAAGGATTTTAAAGGCATAAAAAAGGACTTCACCCCTAAAATGTAGAATTTTTGAAGTGACGAAACAACAAAAATTCAAAAGGAGGAAGTCACTTTGTATATTCTACAAGAAAGTCTATTTTCCTTTGAAGAACTGCAAAAATTAGAGTCAAAAGAGAAATTACCTATCTTTTTTAGCTCGCTTGATTTACGCCCTTATGCTAAACAGTTGAGAAGTTCTTCACCCCGAGGGGCTGACGGTCATTCCAGAGAAGGGATTCTAAGGGCTCTCATCGCTGCCCCACTCGAAGGCATCGACACCTTTACCGCCCTTCATCATCGATTGGATAAAGACCTTCGTTTCCGTTATCAATGCGGTTTATCGATTGATCGCCCCGCACCGTCTATCTCCACTCTCAGCCGGGTTTTTGCAGCACTTACCAAAAAAAGCTGGCTGAAAAGATCTTCCTTGACTTGGTACAGTTAGCTCAGGAGGAAGGAATAATTGACGGCAGCCACCAGGCCATCGACAGTGCCGCCATTGATGCCTATGAAAAGAAACAGCCCAAAAAGCGTAGTGAACAAACGGGTAATGCCAATTGGGGCGCAAAATATGATTCCTTCGGCAATAAAATTACCTGGTTTGGCTATAAGATGCATCTTTCAGTCGATACCGCAAGCGAACTGCCAATGGCCATAAAAGTAACCCCTGCCCATGTGAACGATGGAGAAGTCGCACCAGAATTAATCGAGCAAGTGGCAGAGCGTACCAAATCCAAAATTGAATTTCTGATCATGGATGGCGGATATGACCAACTAAAAAACTATGAATCAGCCAAAAACATTGGAGCGCAAGCCATTATCCCGCTCAATTTGCGCAACGAAAAAGAGCCTCCTGAAGGGATTTCTTCCAATGGAACTCCGCGTTGCTCCATGGGTTATGAAATGACTTATTGGGGAGCTGATAAGGACCAGCTCAAGTTCAGATGTCCTCACGCAACCGGCAAAGTGGATTGCCCATTAGGAATGGCAGCCTGTTCATCTTCCAACTATGGAATGGTGGTAAAAGTCGACATCAAAAAGGATGTGCGCCGATATTCCAATCCGCACCGTGATACAAAACGTTGGAAAGAGCTTTACAACGAGAGGACAAGTGTAGAACGCTGTAATTCAAGAATGAAAAGCTACCTTACGGCGAACTCCCTACATGTATGGGGAATTGAAAAAGTAAAGACCCATATTTACCTGAACGCTATTGTATTACTTGTTTCAGCGCTAGCGATGGCAAAGGAAAATAAAGGGAAGAAAGCTGCTTAAAAAAATTCAATGTGAAAAATTCTGCAGGTATGCCCAAAAACAAGATTATTGTAATATTTTGTAAAACAACATGCTGGTAGCTATTTGTCGAGTGCTTTATTTTTTATACTTTTATCCAAAAAATCTAATTTTGCAAAATGCTCGGGTGAAAAATGTTCTCTTCTTAGCAGATCGTAAAGCTTTAATAAACCAAGCATATCGTAACTTTAATAACTTACTACCAAGTATACCTTTATGCAATCTTTTAGATAACAAGGATAACCCAGAGGAAAGCCGAATCGTCTTTTCTACATATCCAACGATGATGAATGCCATCGATGAGGCGAAAAGAAAAAATGGCAAAAAACTATTTACCGTTGGACACTTTGATCTCATCATCATTGATGAGTCACATCGAAGTATCTATAAAAAATACCGCAGCATTTTCGATTATTTTGATGGAATTTTACTCGGCTTAACGGCAACTCCAAAAGATGAAATTGATAAAAATACGTATGAAGTGTTTGAAATGGAAAATGGTGTTCCGACTTATGCTTATGAGCTGGATCAAGCTGTAAAAGATGGGTTTTTAGTTGATTACCGAACAATTGAAACAAAGACAAAGTTTCTAGAAGAAGGTATTCATTACGATGATTTATCGGAAGAAGATAAAGAAAAATATGAAGAAACCTTTGATGAAGAAGATTTTAGGGAAGATATTGACAGCTCTGCCTTAAATGAATGGCTCTTTAATGACAACACCATCGATATGGTTCTGAAAGATTTAATGAACAAAGGCATTCATGTAGAAGGCGGAGACAAGCTAGGCAAAACGATTATTTTTGCGAAAAATCATCGCCATGCTGAAAGAATCGTAGAACGGTTTGACGCATTGTTCCCAGAGTATGGTGGAGATTTTGCTAGAGTCATTGATTATAGCATAAAATATGTTCAAACATTAATAGATGACTTTTCAGATAAAAGTAAAATGCCACAAATTGCTGTATCTGTGGACATGCTTGATACAGGTGTGGACATACCAGAAGTGGTTAATCTTGTATTCTTTAAAAAGGTTCGCTCGAAAACAAAGTTCTGGCAAATGATTGGTCGTGGAACACGGCTTTGTCCAGATTTATTTGGAATTGGACAAGATAAATCGCATTTCCTAATCTTTGACTATTGCGGAAACTTTGAGTTTTTCCGTGAAAATCCAAAAGGAATGGAAACACAAATCGGTAAAAGCCTAACGGAAAAATTGTTCAATGCAAAAGTTGATATTATTCGTGAATTACAAGGGACTGAATATCAAACAGAAGAATATATCAAACATCGCAGTGAATTAGTCCATGAGGTAACGAGGGATATACTTGCATTAGATAATGAAAACTTTCGTGTCCGACAACATTTACAATATGTGGAGAAATTTAAAAACAAGGATAATTGGATCTCATTATCAGTTCTTGATACGAATGAAATTAAAGAACATATCTCACCGATCATTGTCCCAGTTCAAGATGATGAATTTGCTAAACGTTTTGATTTATTAATGTATACGATTGAACTGGCCAAATTACAAGCGAACAATGCCACAAAACCAATTCGCAGCGTCATTCAAACGGCGGAAGCACTTTCTAAACTTGGTACGATTCCACAAGTGATGGAGCAAAAGCATGTCATTGAAAAAGTATTGACGGAAGAGTTTTGGGATAGTGCTGATATATTTGAACTAGACGAAGTGCGTGAAGCATTAAGGGATTTAATCAAGTTTATCGAAAAAGAAACACAAAAGATTTATTATACAAACTTCCAAGATGAAGTAATTGAAGTAAAAGAAAACGCTTCGATGTTCAATGTAAATGATTTACAAAATTACCGGAAGAAAGTAGAATATTATTTAAATGAACATAAAGACCAAATGGCGATTTACAAACTGTACCATAATAAACCACTAACAGCCCAAGATGTAAAAATGCTTGAAGATATACTTTGGAAAGAACTTGGTACGAGAGAAGATTACGAAAAAGATTTTGGTGACACGCCGATTACAAAACTAGTTCGGCAAATTGTTGGCTTGGATCCGAAAGCAGCCAACGAAGCATTTTCCGAATTCCTTTCAGAGGAGCGGTTAAATCTAAACCAAATTCGATTTGTTAAACACATTGTTGATTATGTCATTAAAAACGGAACACTCGATAAAAAAGTATTACAACAAGAACCATTCAGATCAGTTGGAAGTATTGTTGAATTGTTCAAAGATAATATGGACGATGCAAGAAAAATCATTGGCATTATTGATGAGATCAATCGAAATGCAGAAGATATTGCTGGGGCATGATTCAATAAATGTACAAACATGATTGAGACACCTTGGATTTTCAGGTGTCTTCTGTATTTTTGAGGTGAAAGAATGGTAACTGAAATATTTAAAAAGGAAATTATTAAAATACTATCTATCTGAAGCAAAAAACCAAGGACTCTCTTATATTGATCTTGTATCATGTGTATGGCAAAATAAAAGTGCAGGTGATATTCATAGAAAAGTAGGAGGATATCCGTCAAATAATCATCGTATGCCCTCATGCTGTAAGGCCATGTATTCATTAATGAAGCCCGGTGATGAAGTTTTATATGCACCGCAAAAAGGAAAAGGAGCAACATTAAAAATTAGATATTATATTAATGAGGAGCGAGAAGGTTGAAAAGTACAGAATATGAATACGGACCTATTCAAAAGTTATTCATAAAAAGTTGTTTTATTTTTAAAAGTATTAACCTCAAATTAGTTGTACCATCCGATTATTCCGAAACTGTAAAACTATATTTACCAAAAGAACTAGATGACAGGCAAATACAAGTTGGTTCCATTCAATATGGCGGGGTAAAATACCCGATAGTTGATAAAGATAATATCAGTCTTAAATATGTTGAATTACGATTAAAAGTCAACTTTTTAAAAAGTATTAGCAAATATGATGATGTTTTTCATTTACTAAAAGATAAAGATGAGAATGGATGGGTTAAGTATAAATTTACATATTGCAAGGAAGATTTAATTCTAATAAAAAAGGTAGCACAACATATTTCTAGAGGTCTTGAAAGAAAATTTAGGAAACTATATCTAACAATTGGCATTGATAAAAGAATACTAGATTTACCTAGGCAAAGGGCAAAATAATCATTTACATACAATCAATATGATGCGATACAAATAATATCGGATATACTTATTGAACAAGGTTATGATATTTCTCGCTCATCTAAAAGTAATCCAACATACCATATTACTGCAACCTATAAAGGGAAAATAGCGAGAATATTGGTAAGGCACCTTCAATATGATTCCGCTTATAAGGAATCCACTATACCTTATCAAGTTTATAAAATTGATGCTTTTGAAACAGTTGATGAGCAAGAGGAAGGAATAAAAGAAATTGACTTTGTAGTTGGTTATAATTTTAGAGACAATGTATTTGCGTGTCTAAGTATTGATGACTTTCTAGATAAACGTAGCAGAGTTGTACATGAGAAAGAGGGGTTACGCTCCGAATATTTTAATTCATGGCATTTATTAAGCAATTATTTTATTAGTAACGTAAGCCCGAAATAAAAATAAACGTACCTTCACGGTACGTACTACAAATAACCG
>NZ_JAJCHL010000112.1:0-8348 GCF_020554505.1 Caldibacillus sp. 210928-DFI.2.18 | reverse complement strand
ATTTTAACAAGAGGTGCTGTTGATTTATATGCGTTGTTTGAATGGGGGCTTACGAATTAATTTCTTTTGTCCTAAAGACTACATATGCTGGACTAACAATACCTACTTCATAGTTATCCAACCTATTAAAAACAAAATAACCATCATCACTCATAGATCTGTAAGTGAATTCACCTTTTCTAACAATTTTATAACCAGTATTATCTAAACTTGCAACTTGTTTAGAAAAATACTCATCTTGTAAAAAAATACCTTGTCGAGATGAAGTTAATACAGGATATTGATTATTTACAGTCGTTCTTTCTTTACTTTCCTCAATCACATTTCCTAACTTTATTTTTGTCCATTCTCCCTCAAACCCAGGCAATCTCACTTCACCAGTCAACAACTTCTGCATTAACCCTTTTTTCTGCTGTTTTTTCTGCTCAATTAGCTTTTCCTTTAGCTCAATTGCCTTGTCCCAGACTGAGAGGATAGTAGCGATTTTGTTTTGCTCTTTTAATGGTGGAAGAACAACTTCTACGTCTTTTATATTTTCTTTACTAATCCCAAGAACAGAGATACCGGTTGCCAATATCATAATTTGTTTTCGTATATTCCAATCGGAAAGAAAATATCTTTTATAACCATTGTCTAATAATCCAGTTGTTTTATCCCTTGCAACAATGGTATGTAACCCACTAACAAAGGGAATATTAGATTTGTTTACAACAACAACAGATTTTCCAATAGCCTCATAATCCTCCGATGCATCTGCAAAAACAATATCCCCATCATTTAAGATATACTTATCCTTAATCTCATCTAAAGACATTTTTAGTTTAGGAATGGCATCAAAATTTTCTTCAACATCTATATGATTATCATTTGATTTGTGAATATCACCATAATGAAGGTAACAAACTCCTTCGTCTGATAATTTTGCTCTTGATATGGGCATCCCACCTTCAAATTTAAATAAAGTATTGAATTTATGTTCAACCCAATCTGAAGGATAAAGTTCTTTTAAATTTTTATTGGCCATCCTTTTCACCTACAATCCCAACTCTTTCAAATATTTTCCCATCTGTTCTTCAATTTCTTGAAGTTCCTTCTTAATGTTATAAATATTTTCCTTTACCGCTTCCATATCAACTGGTTCTTCTTCTTCAAATGTATCGACATAGCGTGGGATATTTAAGTTATAGTCATTTTCTTTGATTTCATCGAGTGTTGCAACATAGGAGTATTTATCAATCGTTTCTCTCTTCTCATAAGTTTCAACGATTTTTTCAATGTCCTGCTCCCTTAATTTATTTTGATTTTTCCCTTTTTCGTAGTTTCCTTCACCAGATGCGTCAATAAATAAGACATCTTTACGTGTACGGTCTTTACGGAATACCATAATACATGCAGGAATACCCGTACCATAGAATAGACCTTCTGGTAATCCAATAACAGCATCTAATAGGTTCATATTGATAATTTGTTCACGAATCTTCCCTTCACTAGATCCACGGAATAATACGCCATGTGGAAGAATGGTAGCCATACGTCCATTTTCAGCTAAGGAATACAGCATGTGTTGAACAAAGGCATAATCCCCTTTAGAACTTGGTGGAACCCCCCATTCAAATCTTCTATGTGGATCAAGTCCTGGTTCCATTTTAAACTTCTTATCATTCGTTCCCTCACCTGCAAAACCCATCGCCCACTTATCTAAGGAGAAAGGAGGATTAGCAACAATGACTTGGAACTTCATTAGTTTGCCATCTTCTAAGTGCAATGGATTGGCTAACGTATCTCCCCATTCAATTTTCGCATCATCAATACCATGTAAGTACATATTCATAAGTGCTAATGAATGAGTAGCCCCATTACGTTCTTGTCCGTAAATTGCAACTTTCTTACTTGGTACTTGTTTTGCTACTTTTAACAATAATGAACCTGAGCCACAAGTTGGGTCATAGATACGATCATTTTCTTGTGGTTTCACTAATCGTGCGAGTAGCTCTGAAACTTCTGCTGGAGTATAGAATTCTCCACCTTTTTTTCCAGCATCAGAAGCAAATAACCCAATCATATATTGATACGCATTTCCAACAATATCTTCATTACCTAATTGAGAAGGTCTCAATGATAGTTGATTAAAATCCTCTAATAAAGAACGAAGCATAGCATTTCGTTCTTTTGCTTTTCCAAGAATGGCTTCACTATTAAAGTCTATGTTACGGAAAACACCACGAAGTTTTCCAGTATTCTCATTTTCAATTCGTTCCAATGCTTTGTTAATGATTTCACCGATTTCAGGATCGTTTCTTTTGCTATACAAATAGTCAAATGTTGATGCTTCGTCCAGTACAAATCGTTCTCTTGACAAAGCACGTTGTACCCGCTGTTCGTCTCCATTGTAACGATTTGTGTATTCTTCTACTTTCTCTTTATAAGAATCACTTAAATACTTGATAAACAACATAGTAAGAATGTAATCCTTATATGTAGATGAATCAATTTTTCCTCTGAAAGTATCAGCTGCATTCCATAACACACTATTTATTTTTTCTTGTGTTGTTTGTTCAACCATTTTTTATTCCTCCTAATATTTGCTGAGTAACACCTTGAAAGAGTAGTTCTTTTTCTTCAATTAATTTCTTGTAAAGCAGCTTCTCTCTTTGATGTAGTTGGTAAACCTTTATCAAAACCCGTTGTTTATTAATGGGTGTTAATACAATTGGAATGTTCTTAATCGTATGCTGATTTGTACTAGGGATTCTACTACCAGCTTGAGAACGCTCTAATTCATTTTTTACATTCTTCGTATTAAGATACCATGCAATGTATTGAGGTAAGACTTTTGTATCATTTACTTTAATAATAGCAAAGTATGACGGTATCAATAAACCAGCATAATTTTTATCAATATATACCGTGGTAAAGGGTTGGCTTAATCTCATTAGTACATCCCCTTCCTCGGTAAAGTAATGGTCATCTAAGTTTTCATTACTGGCAAATTCATCGAAAGATTCATTTACAATCATCCCATCTTCACTAATATTTTTTAGTGATAAAAGTTTGTATGTAGCCTTTGCATCATATTCAATTTCTGCTTTTTTCCTACTTAGTACCAGTCCCGTCTTAATTTGGGCAATCTCACCGAGTTGCATGTTACACCTCCATTCAAATGTCAAATCTTATATTTAACTTTTGCTTGTTAAATACAGTATATGACTTTTAAGCGTTGAAGTCAATCTATAGTATTAAAACCACTCAAAAAAATTATAACGACTGAAAAGTACAGTTATATTAATGTTTTTTCATCTATAATACATTAACTTCATATAACGAAAGGGGCTGTACTAATGGACAAACAAACATTCCTTACAATGTCACCATCAAAAAGAGTACAAGAAGTCAATAAACTATTACAAGATCATGATCTAAGGTCAATTTGTGATCTCCTCGAAATTCCTTCCAGTAGTTTTAGCAAAATCATGTGGGAAGGGGATTATATTTATCATAAAGCGGACAAGAAGTACTATCCATTTGTTCGTTCTGAAGAAGAGAGATTAACGAAAGACCTAAGTAAAAATAATGATGAAGCAACTTTCTTTAAACAACATGAAGATACTTTGAGGAAGGTAATTCAGCATTTTGAAAACAAGGGGCTTTTGATCCTAGATGATCGCATTTACAGTAGAGATGCAACCTACTCCAATAAAAGCATCCGCATGAACAATGCGATCTACGAAGAATTTAGCAGCTTCTGTGAAGAATACTACCCTCATCTGAAAATTCAGCATATCATTGCCCAAGCACTTATTGATGCTAAAAATAAATATAGACCTGAAAGTAAGCAATGATCGTCACTAAATCAACAATCTGTTATCACAAAACGAAAGCCATGATACCCGACAAAGTACATACAAACTTGTCGGTTATTTTGTTTTATACAATGGTAGAATGGCAATAATTGTTAAGAAAGATAATGGATTTATTTTGTTGATTTTTCAGAAGCAATGATCTATATAGAAGTTAAACTAGGAGGTAGTGTATTGAAGTTTGTAAGAATTATTTTAGATGTTGAACTTCCAAATGATTTTGATGAAGGGGAAATAGATACTGCATTAGCTGATACCGTTAGTAAATTTGGTGGTTAAGTTATTGACTCAAAGAGTATAAGGAACTTGATGAGTAGTATTGAAAATCAAATGTAATACTAGGATTATTTCTAAACAAATAAGGTGCCTATTGTGTTAGGTACAACACATTTTAGACACCTCAACTTGCCTATCATGTACATTTCAGATTGTAAATGGATTTTTCAGGAAACTTGGGAATGAAGTGTGATCTTCGGTGGAGAGATTCTTGGGAATTAGGATGGGGTTTATTCCGAGGCTTGAAAGGTCACGAAGGTATTGTCGATAAGTAGGTTTTGAAATACCTCCTTCCTCCTTTTTCTTTTTTAGCGGAGTATCAATACTACCTTTGGAGATCATAACTAAGAACTCTCGTAAACTAGCTTTTTTTCTCCTTGAGAATTGGCTGTTTTCAATTATCTTTTCAGCTTCAGTGATTTTGTAATAATCACCTTGGTGAACGATAGGAAGGATATGCTTTTCCATGTATTCCTCTTGCAATTGTAAAGAAAAGTAGGTTTTCAGTTGTTTCGGTCTACCTACTCCCTTATCTGTTCGTTTCATGCTGTTCAAATGCCTGTTTTTCAGTCTCAATTCATATCTCACTATATTTTCATCATAGGACTGAATTTCTTCACCTTTCGCTATCCGTTCATCCTCCTTGCTATAAATCACAAACTCGACACTTTTATTCTTGTAGTATTGGGATGTTTCATATTTGAATGGATTTCCATTTTCATCTTTTCCCCATTTGATTTTCTCTTTGTGTCTATAACTGTTCGTGTATTTTTCTAGCAATGAAATAACAATTTCCTATCTTTTGAATCTGGAACATAACAGTCCTGCTTATAATCAATTCTGGTTAGAACATGAGAATCGAAATAATCAGATTGTCCAAAGTGCCAAGTAAGGAATTTACGAATATCCGCTTCAACCAGAACATAGTCATCTTCTACTATAGTTCCTCTGCTTAGCATTTTTACCGCATCAACCTTTAATTGTAAGTTGCAATCACCAGTTGCTTGATCCCAGATATAAGATACGGCA
Source organism: Caldibacillus sp. 210928-DFI.2.18 (assembly GCF_020554505.1). Lineage (NCBI taxonomy): Bacteria > Bacillati > Bacillota > Bacilli > Caryophanales > Bacillaceae > Caldibacillus > Caldibacillus sp. 210928-DFI.2.18. The sequence goes on along the minus strand of NZ_JAJCHL010000112.1, from coordinate 3,186 downwards.
TAAGATGGAAAAACCTTCTTTATTTCTTCATTAAGTTGTTCAACAGCAGCACCGAAGTAATGGTATTTGTCTACCTTAATACCGTACATAGAAAAAAGGTGTCGAATATCGAAATACGTAACAACTAGCAACAATTCAAATGTGTGAATCAAAATAACCATCTCCTTTGATTTACGTTCACAGGACTAGGAAATACCTTTATTACCAAGGGGTTTAGATGTATAACTTTTCCCGACCCGAACTAATTTATATGACTTCCTAACACATTGTTTTGATACAATGTGATCATGAAGTAGAACATGCTATGTAGTTGTAAAGGGAATTATTCACATGAGCAGTCCTACAACTACAAATTAGCTTTACAAAAGGAAAGTTAGTGTAAGCTGATAGTAATTCTAATAAACTAGCAACAAAAAAACCGTAAAGACTAATATGCTCTACGGTTGAATCAATAAGATAATCATATTGATTACTTTCAGATTTAGTGAAAAGTTGTAGTTTGATATAATATAGTAACAAAGGGGGTAAAACTTTTGTATTCAAAAAAGGAAATAGAGAAAAATAAGATAGATGCTTACGAATTGTGTCCATGTGGTTCCGAAGATAAATTTAAGTTTTGCTGTTACCAAAAAGCTAGAGAAGCTAGACATAAAGAAATAGCAGAATATAAATATTCCGAACAACGTATTAATCACATGGCAAGACTAGAGTGGGAAAAAGCAGATTTTAAAACATGTTTAGGCTTTAATAAAGAGGAATGTTCATCAGTAATTAAAGGGGCTCATTCAATACAAAACAACAGGTTTTTAAACAGGATAAGCAAGGATGGCCATGTTTATCAAATAAGTGGGGAGATTTCTAAGAAGAAAGGTCTTCATGCAGTGTTCAAAAAAATAAGTAGGAATAAAGCTAGTACATTTTTTGGCTTTTGTGATTATCATGATACTGAGCTATTTAGGCCTATTGAACTAAGGGAGTATACTGGTGAACCAATTCAGAACTTTTTGTTTGCTTTTAGAGCATCCGCTTTAGAGTATCATAGAAAACAAAGACTTTTAAACAACATTAGAAGTTTATTTAAAAAATTCCCTGCTGGAATGTTAGATCCAATCATGGTTAATACGTATAGAGTAACTGTATTAGATGTAGAAGATTACGCAAAGGACTACAATTTATTTAAGGAAAATTATTTAATTGGCAATTTCGAAATTTTAAGAACTATTAGCAGAACATTAGACTATGAAGTTGAATTTACCACAAGTTCAGCATTTGCAGTTCAATTCGATTATACTGGGAAGGAAATAAATGATATTTACCATGATAAGAGTGAAAATAAAATGCCTTCTATCTATGTGAGTGTCTATCCAATAGAAAATCAGACTGTAATTGTATTATCGCACCTTCTGAGTGATAATAAAGTTTATAAGGAATATTTTGATCAACTTGATGGATTATCAAACGAAGAATTTACTCAGCATCTAAACTATTTAATCATAGAGTATACAGAAAATGTGTTTTTTAGTCCAAATTTAGTGGATAGAATGACAAATAAACAGAAAGATTCTTTACTTAGAAGTTTCGTTTCATCGGTGAATGTTTTTGAAAAAATGGAGTTGTTATTAGAGCAAAATTATTATAAGTTTAATTTATTTAATCCACCAAGCACCTAATTTGGTACTTTTTTCATTTTCAAATTAATAAAGATTGACAAAAATGGGCGTATATACGCCCAACTAATCAATTATTTTACTCTTCCATAGTATATTCTTCATATCCCTCCCCTAGCAACTCACTTAAAATTAGAGCGTCCTCGAACCTAAGGACTTTGATTTATGAAATCATCCTGATTATGATAGATTTATAAGATAATATATTCGTAGAAAGGAAGTGATGTTGATACAGAATCCAAAAATCATAAAGAAATCTCCCCCTTACAAATCCCCTCAACGTTTTAAACTTCAATAATTACAAACCCCAACTTAAACCTCAGGAGGAAACATAATGAACATCGAAAGAATCTTCAATAACCAATCCAAAATTACCCTCGAAGACATTTTCAAATCCATTCTAAATGAAAAAATTGACGTACTTATAAAGGAAATCTATGATGATAATAAGGTGAATTCCACTGACTCTTCTAACAAGGAAGGAGAGAAAGTGGCATGAAATCAGCAATTTACATTCGTGTCTCAACGAACAAAGAAGAACAAAAGCAATCCCTTGATAACCAAAAAGAACTATTCATGAATCTTTTATCAGAAAAGGGATGGGACCTATATGACATCTATTTGGATATTCAGTCTGGTACTAAAACAAAGAAACGTCCCCAATTAAAACGTATGATAGAAGATGCTAGAATGAATAAGTTTGACATTATCTTAGCTAAAGAACTATCACGATTAGCTAGGAACGGACAACTTTCATATGAAATAAAAAATCTTGCTGAAAATCGTGGCATTCATATCCTTACATTGGATGGAGCAATTGACACACTTTCTGGCAACACTCAGATGTTTGGATTATACGCATGGATGTACGAACAGGAATCACAGCGAACAAGTGAACGTGTAAAAACTGCATTAAAAGTAAGAGCAAAAGGTGGGAAATTTAAGGGTTCTATCCCACCTTATGGATACTATGTGGAAAATGGTGTTTTAAAAATAAAGGATGATTTTACACCAGATATAGTCCGTCGTATTTTCAATTCTTACCTTTCTGGTATGGGATTTGATAGTATTGCGAGGGAACTTTTAGAGGAAGGAATACCAACTCCATCTATGGTATCAGGGAAGAGAAACGCAAGTCCACTTTGGCATGGATCTGGCGTTCGGATAATCCTAGAAAACCCACACTACATCGGTAATCTCGTACAACAAAGAGAGACATCCATAAATGTCACATCTGAAAAAAGGAAAAAGAATGATCCATCAAATTTTGTAATCATCGAGGACACACACGAACCGATTATCTCTAAGGAAGATTTTAATGTTGTTCAACAGCTAATCGCCGAAAGAAAACGTAAACGACCACATGCAAAAAAACACCTATTCTCAAATATATCTTACTGTGAAGATTGTGGTAGGAGTATGCACTTCAAAAAGAGTAGAAAAGGATATGTTTGTGGAGGGTACAACGTAAGCCCCCATTCAAACAACGCATATAAATCAACAGCACCTCTTGTTAAAA
>NZ_JAJCHL010000111.1:0-8799 GCF_020554505.1 Caldibacillus sp. 210928-DFI.2.18 | reverse complement strand
GTTATTTGTAGTACGTACCGTGAAGGTACGTTTATTTTTTTATTTCGGGCTTACAATGAATATATAGAATACCTTAATAGATATGAAGATGGGATGTTTGATGGTGTCATATATGATATTGCCATTGAAGTCGAATATATCTTGTTTCAAAACAGAGATTTCCTACTAAGATTTAATAATCAGCAGGCTGTTGCATTTGAGGACAACCCAAGAAAAAGAGTGTATATTCCAGAATGGGTAAAGCGTGCAGTACTGTTTAGGGACAAAGGTCGTTGTGTTTTCTGTAAAAGGGATTTAACTGGATTATATTCATTATTAGAAGATAATGAAAAACATTTTGACCATATTGTATCATTAAATGAGGGCGGAATAAATGATGTGTGTAACATTCAATTATCATGTCAAGATTGTAATTTAAAAAAATCAGATAGTAGTAAAACAAGCACATTGTATCAAAGTGCGTATTAAATATTGATAGAAACAATGTTATGTAGAAACAACGGAAAACTACCTAAATATAGTTTGGAGGAATCATGATGAGTAAGCTGATTGATGATAGCATAACGATATACGAGGCATTGCAAAATATCAAAAACGGCAAGTTTGTTATGCCGGCATTTCAAAGACAGTATGTTTGGGGCATGGAGCAAATAGAAAAGCTGTGGGACTCTATTTTGCTTGATTACCCAATTGCCACATTCCTGTTTTGGCATGTGGATGATGACAATGTGACCTGGGATACATACTTCTGCAACTTCCTGTCTGAGGTAACCTTTGATAGCAGAAAACAGGCAGACAGTGTAAATTATGAACTAAGTAATATTGATGTAAAGATTACAGATACAGCAGTACTTGATGGCCAACAGAGATTAACATCCTTGTTCCTTTCTCTTTTGGGAAAAGCATATATTCGTCAGAAATTCGCAAGAAGAAATAATAACGGTGGATTGGTTACAAAATTACTGATTGAACTGAATAAGAATAAGCTGACTGTTGATGAAGAGGAATACAATAGTAAAAAGTATGATATCAAGTTCAGTGAGAAAGTTGGTAAGCTAAGTCCGACACAGTTTGAAATTAAAAACATCCTAGATAAGAAATTTCAGGATGAAACAACAAGATCACAAGCTATAGAGGCTGCCATAGTTAATGTTCCCGCAGATAGCAAAGAGTATGCAAGGGAAATCCTGAACAAACTTTACAATAAAATATTTGTGGAAAAGCTGATTCGCTTTACGGAAATCCAGGATATGAAGCAGGACGACGCTCTGGAAATGTTCGTAAGATTTAACAGTGGTGGTAAAGCGCTACGCAAGTCTGAAATAACGATGTCTATTCTTGAGGCTTACTGGCCAAGTGCTAAGACTGAGTTTGGGAAACTGCTTACTGATTCCTATGACGGTTTTGGATCTGATTTTATTATCCGTTCTGCTCTTATGCTTTATGGTGATGTTGTTAAATCTAATATTAGTAAGCAGATAGCAGAGGAACTTAAGAATAACTGGAATGAATTCAAAAAGGCATTTAAAACTTTGGAAATTGTGCTAAAAGGAATGAAGATTGAGGTCAGCCGCTTTTCAAGTAGCTGGAACGTACTTCTTCCAATTGTCTATTTCATTTATTACAATCCTGATTATAATAACAATCTTGAGGGTATCCGTGCCTACTTGGTTAGAGCAGTGCTGTTCACGTATTTCCAATCTGGCACAACAGGGAAACTGCAGCAAATGAAGAGCAATATCAACAGCAATGATCAAGAAATCACGGTTGATATGCTTGAACAGATGAATGACCTTAGAGTAACAGATGGAAAAATTGAAGACATTCTGAATGCAGAAAAGGGAAGCAGAGTTGCAGGAGAGGCTTTATACTATTTGAGCCTTGATTGGAGAAATAAGAATTTCAAGTATGAACAAGACCATCTCCATCCGTTTGACAGATTTGATGGCAGTAAGCCGATATCCGTTTCTATGGAAGATTGGAGACGATGGAGGGGCAACCGTAATAGACTTTCGAATTTACAACTTCTCGAAGGTAGAAGTAACGGCAGTAAAAAAGATATGCGTCTGGCGGATTACTACAATGATATGAACGATGAGCAAAAAGCAGAATTCTGTAAGCAGGCTATGATTCCAAAAGATGTTTCACTTGAAATAGAGGACTTCGAAAAGTTTTATGATGCAAGAAAAGCAATTCTTACAGAAAGGATACGTGAGTTGTTAGGGTAATACCTTTGCTCCATGTTAGTGAAAAGTTCGAGGTGGTTTAAATGCTAAGTATTGAGGAATACATTGCGCGTAGAAAAAAAGAAGATAAACTCAATGAATTTGACATTGATGCTCGTACTCATAATATGAAAATCTGTGTTGATTATGTATTCGAGTATTTTAAAAACTATCTGAATATTACGGAATCTGAAGAAAAAACAGTACTCCATAATGAAAAGCTAGAGAAGTATCGGAAACAGCTTAGGGAATATGATCCTGAAGTTCGAGAATGGGTTGTTGGTACGTATAATGAATATGGGAAGCAAATACACAAACACATAGGAAATGTTATGAAGGAGAATGAGTTTTTCTTTCTGTATAGTACTGATAGTGAATTTAGAAATGCTTCCTATGATTGCTATTCGCAACTAATTAAAAAGTTTCCGTTTCTTAAGGACCAAACAGAGTTTCTTTTTCTTTTTATAAAAGACTATCATAGGGTAGAAAGCGAACAAAGGTTTAATTTCGGAATGCCATCAATAACAGAAGAAATAACTGATTGGATCGATAAAACCTGGGCAAAGTATCAGGTTAATCTTCTTGCCTTTGCCTATAGTTGGATAAATAGTTTTTATGACAACGAGGATGTTTGGCCGTCAACACATAGAAAGAAGAGTCAATATACTTGGAGGAAGTACGATTACGATTATAAGCAGAAAAGTAACCTCTTTAACCTAGATTCACTATATAGAAAGATGCCGAAAAAATCCTTTACAAAAGGAAAAAAGCAAGAATTTGAAATACTGTTTATGTACTATTGGCTTCATGACATGGAAGGCGATAATGATTACTGGCAGGAGTATTTAGAAATGGTGTTACCTGCTTTGAAAAAGCAATAGATATTAAACATTAATGGGGTGAAAAAATGAATGATAAAGAAATAATTCTTTCAAAAATTGCGGAAATTCTTAGTAGACCAGGCTTTTTTATAAGGAAAAATTCAGAATTTAAGGCTAGATTAAAATGCGTTGGACTTAATGATCTTTATGAAAAATATATGGATTACCTAGTGCCGTATTTCTACAATCAAGGCTATGCACACAAATTTGAGAATAATAACGAGGAATACGATGTGTTTCTAGGTTTAGATAGTATTTTCTCGGATTTGTATAAGGAAAATAGGCATGAAGATATTATCAATCTGCTAAAAGAAATAACTAAATCTTTCAATGTAAGATATATTTCTGAAGAAAGCGATGAAGACTTTGAAGAACTAGCTAAACTATACGAGATTTTAGGGTTAAGTATAACCATTGAATTTGATAAAGTTAAAGTTTCTGCTTGCATGGAAAGTGATTTTGCCAGAGTAAGTGAGATGTTTTCTGTTGAATCATGGATAAAAAGTAACCACAAAGAAGTATATGATGCTTACAAATCGGCAATTGATGCTTATACACAAGGTCATTCAGGAGCTTGTATTGAATCATGTAGGACAAGTATCGTAAGTATATTTTCAAAATATAAAGGGACTGAAAATTTCGCAAAGTGGATGAGAGGTGTATTTAACACTAGCGGAGACAGTGCAACTGCAACGGTCGCCGACTTAGATAGGGCTCTTAAATCAGATCTAAAAAAAGAAGATTTAGCAGATTTTTTTAACGAAAATAAAGATGGAAAGCTGACAAAGACCAAAACAATTTATATGATTTACTCTATGATGTCTGATTACGGGACTCATAGGAATGAGAATACTATTGAATCGCCAACAATTGAAGATGCACTGTTTTGTTTGAGACTAACAGATAGCATTTTATTTTGGGTATATTCAAAAAACAAATAGTGATTTTTGAATGAAGGGGTGAATAATATGTCCGACGTAAAAAATGCATATGATCAGATTATTGATTTCTTGAACAATGAAACAGAAAAAACATTATTACTACGAGGTATTGCTGACAAGGAAAAGCATCAGGCTCTTCTTAAAGCTTTGAATTCTCAAGGGAACTTGAAAGGACTAATTAATTTAATTCATACAACAAAAGATGGAATGGATAATTTTTTTCGATGGGCGGAACTTTATAAAGTTAACGTACCGAAGAAATATGGGCAAGGAATGAAATTATCCAATCTTACAATCTTCTTTGATAATCTAACCACTAAAGGCAATAGTGAAAAATACGATAATTATGAATTTGACTTTATGATTATATGGCCGATTCAAAGTGTAACAAAAAATGAAAAAGAAATTCAGATGTTAAAAGAAATGGCTGAACGTCAAAAAACCAAAAAAATCATATATCTTACAATTAAGGAGCCTTGGTACAACCCTGATTCTTTAGACCCTATTGTGGATCGAGTGATAAAACTGGACTGTGAGAATGATGACCCAAAAGAATATCAGCGTATTCTAGCCGCCTACGAAGAGGATATGAAAAGGCGCTATTAAGTTAGATTATGTGAATTAACAGTATTACCTGGGAGGAATTTAGCATGGCTACTTTTCGGGATGTTATGAAATTAGATAGAAATTTGAACGGAGGGATTACATGGTAAGTAAAACTGACGCCATTGAGATAATAACATACGCTGAAGAAAATGGAATTAACATATGGATTGATGGAGGTTGGGGAGTAGATGCATTATTAGAAGAAGAAACAAGAGCACACAACGACATTGATTTATTTGTGGAGGAAAGTAATAGTAAAAAGTTTGTTGAGATATTAAAAGAAAAAGGTTTTGTTGAAGTTACAGAAGCATATACCACCACATCTCACACGGTTTGGAAGGATACTAAAGGTAGGATAATTGACCTTCATATATTTAAGTTCAACGAACAAGGATACATTGTTTTTGAAGGAGAAGCATATCCTCCAAAAGTATTTAGTGGTATTGGGAAAATAGGCGATAAAATGGTCAGATGTATTGATGCTGAAAATCAAGTGTTATTTCATCTAGGCTATGAGCATGATGAAAATGATATGCATGATGTAAAACTATTGTGCGAGAGATTTAATATTCCTGTTCCGAGTGAATACAAGTAACAAACGGATTCCAATTTTAAGCTGAAGAGCACGTTCAATTTAACTAAGCTAATGTAGTCGATATGTTCCCGTCTACCGATAGTGTCAAAAATGCAGTGGATATGTTTCCGAGAACGGACATACTCAAATGACATTCATTCTATCCTCTCGAGCCATGTGGAGACGGTAGTATTGATGTCTAGGGAAGAAACACAGAAGTAATTGAAGCATTGATATAGCAAGGTTTATAGGGTTTCGCCTAAGTTTATTTTAAGTGAATAAACAGGTGAAACCCTTTTTGTTATTTGGGTTAGAAGGACTGAAAATTGGGGTTGAGTTGATAGGATAGATTTCCAGTAGGGGAGTTGACAGGATAGATAAATGAAGGAAATCATGTTATATTTAGACTAATTAACATTGCGAAAGTACATTTATTGTAATTAGTCTAAATGTGTTATTTACAATATGATTTCTGGAGGATAAGAAAATGTCTGAAAATAGAAAGGTCCATTTCATTCCACCAAGACCTGTACAACGTGAAAAACGAGTAGGAATATATTGTCGAGTCAGCTCAAACAGCATGGAACAATTAAATAGTCTAACAAACCAAGTGTCTGCATTTACACGATTAATAGCGGCTACACCGAATTGGTTGCTTGTTGACACATATATAGATATTGCATCAGGGAAAACGGGGTCTAAACGTAAAGAATTTATGCGTATGTTAGAAGATTGTCAGGCAAACAACATAGAAATAGTTATAACTAAAAATATAAGTCGATTTGGTCGTGATACGGTTGAAGTGCTAGAGTCACTTCATAAGCTGAGAGAATATAATGTTCCTGTAATATTTGAACAAGAAGGACTTGATACAGCCGATACAGATAGTGAACTGATGATTTCGATTATCGAATCGATTGCACAAGCGGAAAATGAATCTCGTAGTGAAAATATTAAATGGGGTTACAGACGCCATGCAGCACAAGGTACGTCAAAATTATATAACCGAAAATGTTATGGCTATGAAAATGACACAGCTGGAGAACTAATCATTAAGAAAGATGAAGCTAAAAATGTCCGATTAATTTTTGAACTGTATTTACGCGGGCTTAGCATTATTGGTATAAAGAGGGAGTTAGAAAAACGAGGAATTAAAACACCAACCGGAAAAGAAAAATGGAGCAAAAGAACAATTGATGTCATGCTGAGCAATGAGAAATATATTGGTCTAGTAAGATTACTCAATGCAGGAGAAAATCAAGAGCATTATGTGTCTGAAAACAATCATCCAGCAATCATTTCAAAAGAGCAATTTGAAGCGGTGCAGATTGAGAAGAAAAAAAGAAGTAATGTTGTGAAAACTGAAGGTGGTAATAAGAGGAGGAGTAGAAAGTACAGTAGCAAGATAATAAAAGAAAAGTAAAGAAAGGTGGAACAGTCATGTCGGAGCCAATGGTAATAGCCCTGATTAGTGCAGGCGCAACTTTAATAGTCACTGTAGTAACATCGATTTTAAATGTACGTACAGAAGTGTTTAGAAATAAATTTAACACACATCAAAAAAGACTAGAAACCAAGAAGGAAAACTTAAATAATGTATATAGACAATTAATCTCTATAATTAATCTTTATCCAAGTTCATCGCCAAACGATATTTTGAAACATATCGAGCATGCACCCGGTTATTCAATGGAATACTATGATGCAGTTTTAAGAAGTCTTGATCATCAAATTGAAAATTTAAAAAAACAGTTAAATACTAATAATATAAATTATGAACAGAAATCCCATTTAGAAATTGAAATATCAAATCGTGAATATGCTAAAAACAAAATATCGGAAAATAAAAAAAGATACAATATGGCTAAAGCAGAGTATGAGAAATTTTGTAAAACTGACAAGGTAGTATTTGATCTTTATGCGGGACAGGAAGTAAGAAATTCTCTTGTTTCATTTGAAGTTGTTATTCATAACGTGTTTATTTCAGGTAAAAGTGCAGGTGAAGAGAGTGATCCGATAAATAATTTAATTCGTGCATCCCGTAGAAGTTTAATAAATAGTATGCGGAGTGACCTTGGTATAACTGATTAAATTTTATCTTAAATAGCCTAATTGATACTGGTTTAAAGTGGGAGTTAGAAAAGCGAAGAATTAAAATACCTACTGGAAAAGAAAAATGGAGTAAACGAACGATTGATGTCATGCTCAGCACCGAAAAATATATCGGTGTTGTAAGATTACTAAATGCTGGAGAACATCAGGAATATTATATTTCGGAAAATAATCACCCAGCAATCATTTCAAAAGAGCAGTTTGAAGCGGTGCAAATTGAGAAGAAGAATAGAAGTAATGTTGTGAAAGGAAAGAGTGGAAATCGGAGGAGGAGTAGTAAGTATAGTTCGAAGAAGGGAAGATAGAAATGAATGGAGAAAATCTAAAAATGAAAAATGAGGTGGGAAGAAAGAATACAATTAATATAAAAACCTGGAATGTTGATTGGTTTAGAAATAAGAAGAGGTCGGGGCAAGAATGGGAATATAATGAAAACGATTGTGATTTAAATGCATACATTAATATTGTAAAAGATATTAAAGATTTTTTGGATAGTCGACAAAATGCAATCGTATTATTGCAAGAAGTTCCTTATAAAATAAAAGATGGTGCAATGTGGTTAGAATGCGACTATCATAAGAAACTGCACAATGATTTTCCTACCAATGAATTTGAAATAGTTGAAAATATATCTAGGAATTATATAACAAGGTGTACTATTGCAATTTTCAAAAAAAGAATATTTAGTAGAGATTTAAACTTTAAGCCCTGTAACAATAGAATAATTGGACTAAACCTTGGTGATGACATAACAGTTTTGGGTGTACATATGCCTACTAACTTTAAAGAAGATGATCAAAATGATCATATGTGGCGAGAATTAATTGAGTATACTACTGATAAGAAAGCCAAAAAGGAAAAACTTATTATCGCAGGAGATTTTAATGGATATATTGGATGTAAAAATAAATTAACAGAAAAAAGATTTATAGAGCTAGCTAGAGTTGCAAAAGATATAGTATCTGATGATACCCCAACTTATATTGGGCAAACACCGATTGATCACATATTTATTAATTTTAACTCAGATCTAGACTATAAAGTTGTTATTGAAAAAGATTGGGGCAATAGTGATCATAAGTATTTACAAGCAGAATTAAAATATTAATAACCTTTAAGTTTGTAAAATGTATAATAGCCTAATCAAAAAGAACATTAGAGTTGATAGAATAGAGGTCAAACCCCTATAAATACAGACTTTTTGCTAGTTCCATCAAACTTTAAAATAACCTAAGTACATCACGTTGAGTGCGTGACATTGATGTCAAGGGTTGAGAAGTAGGGGGTATTCAAATAAAGGGTTTTCAAGATTGTAAGATTTTCTGTCTGATGTCTGGCAGTCCTCTTAACCTTGGAAATCCTTATTTTTATTTATTGAGGAAACAGGTCGACTGTAAAAAAGTGTGTAGGGTTGAGTTGACAGATTAGATAAAATCGTAGGGTCGAGGAGATAGGATAGA
>NZ_JAJCHL010000110.1:0-8975 GCF_020554505.1 Caldibacillus sp. 210928-DFI.2.18 | reverse complement strand
CCACTTAAACTGTCCCATACAGCTGTTCTATGGGACAGTTTAGCTTGAATTTTAGATGATTTTGTCCCATAGCACGAGATTCCGATAATCCAATGGGACATTTTGGCTTACTTTTTACTAAATTTGTCTGGACCTCTGTTGTTGAATAGGAGGGTAGTGCTGTTGAATATTCGCTTTTTACTGTTGAATACCCCTGTTTTACTGTTGAATTTTGGGATTCTACTGTTGAACTAGTGGGGGACACTGTTGAATACTGGGATTTAACTGTTGAATTTTGGGATTCTACAATTGAATTAGCAGGGGGGACTATTGATTACAAGGCACCCTACTATTGAATGGATGATTGATCTGGCCTGGACCAAATACGCCCCACCCACATAGGAAAAGGGCCCCCATCCTTGATAAGGCCCTTCACCATATTAAATAATTCATCTTACACCATTACCGAAAATTGAAGCCATGACAACGGAAGACGTTCACTAAATTAAATAATTCGTCTGATCCCTTTATAAATCTCATTGATAATCACCGGTATTAAGCTGATACCGATCACGAATCCCCAATCTTTCAAACCAACGACATAAATGCCAAATACGTCATGGAAAAATGGCACGTACACCAATGATGCTTGAATCAAAAGCCCAATTATGATTGCTCCAAGCAAAAGTGGATTGGTAAACAAGCCCGTTTGGAATATCGATTTTCTCCGGCTTCTTAAATTCAATGAATGGAACAATTGTGATGCACTCAATGTGATAAATGCCATGGTTTGCGCATGAGTCAGCGCATCTTCGGAAATATTCCCGAAGTCAACCGCAAAAATTGAAGCGGCGCCCGTATAATAACGTAGGCCTTCGATAAAAGCAAATAAAGTGATAAACCCGATTAACATACCGTTTAATACTGTATAAGCACCATTTCCATGGGCAAAAAAGCTTTCTTTCGGGTTCCGCGGTTTTTCCTTCATAATATCCGGGTCATCCGGGTCCATACCAAGTGCAATGGCAGGTAATGTATCTGTAATTAAATTTACCCACAAAATTTGTACAGCCGTTAACGGTGCTGGCCATCCTAATAAGATACCGATAAATAAGGCGGTAATTTCACCTAAGTTACAGGAGAGTAAAAACAAAATGGCTTTCCTGATATTTTGGAAGATGTTTCGCCCTTGTTCTACAGCGGAAACAATGGTCGAGAAATTATCGTCCGTTAAAATAATATCGCTTGCTCCCTTAGCTACATCGGTACCGGTAATCCCCATGGCAACCCCGACATCGGCTTGCTTTAAAGACGGAGCATCATTAACGCCGTCACCGGTCATCGAAACAATTAAGCCATTTTCCTTTAATGCTTGGACAATTCGTACTTTATGCTCCGGAGATACACGGGCAAACACACGAACTTTTTCTACTTTTTCTTGCAATTCGGTGTCGCTTATTTCATTTAGTTCCTGTCCGGTCATTGTTTGTGATAAATCGTCGGCAATACCGAGCTCTTTTGCAATGGCGAGTGCGGTGTTTTGATGATCACCGGTAATCATAATCGTCCGAATACCTGCATCCTTACATTGAGCAACGGATTGTTTTACTTCTTCCCTCGGTGGGTCAATCATCCCAACCAAGCCAAGAAAGATGAGCTGCTCTTCTGATGCTTCCGTGTCAGCCAACGATGTTCTTTCAGCAACAGCCAATACTCGCAACGCTTCATCAGACATTTTTCTTGAAGCTTCCAAAATTTCTTCTTTATCGTGAGCAGAAATCGGTTGGACTTGTCCGTTTTTAAAAATACTTGTAGTTCTTGGCAAGATACTTTCAAGCGCCCCTTTTGTAACGGAAAAATAAGATGAAGAGTCTCGATGGACGGTCGTCATCATCTTTCTGTCCGAATCAAAGGGCAGTTCGTTCACACGTTGAAACTGTTGCTCCAGTTTCGCTTTATCCAAGCCCAAATCATTTCCTGCGACTATTAAGGCGATTTCGGTCGGGTCACCACTATCAAGGGTAGCATCATTACAGAGCATCATCCCCCTTAATAGACGGCAACTCGCATCGTCTTTCGGTTGGATCGTACTGAGGTCGGTGTATTTGCCATCGACATAAACTTTTGTTACGGTCATTTTGTTTTGCGTTAACGTCCCGGTCTTATCGGAACATATGACACTGACGGAACCTAATGTTTCAACTGCAGGGAGTTTGCGTACGATCGCATGGCGTTTACTCATTTTTTGGACTCCGAGGGCTAAAACGATCGTAACAATGGCAACCATCCCCTCAGGAATAGCAGCAACAGCCAGACTTACAGCGATAAGGAACATGTCCAAAACATCTCTGCCTTGAAAATAGCCGACGAAAAACATAATAATACAAATCATTACGGCGCCAATGCCAAGAATTTTGCCCAATTCATTTAATTTCTTCTGTAATGGGGTTATTTCTTTTTCTTGACCGCCGAGCATTTTGGCGATTTTTCCAATTTCCGTCTCCATCCCGGTGGAGGTGACGATTCCAGTCCCGCGGCCATAGGTGGAGAGAGTCGACATAAAGGCGATGTTTTGTTGGTCACCAAGAGGAACTTCCGAGTCAGAGCTCCAACCGGCATTTTTGTCTACCGGGACAGACTCACCGGTTAATGCGGATTCTTCAATTTGTAAGTTAGCTGTCTCAATAAGCCGAAGATCAGCGGGAATATAACGGCCGGCATCAATAATAACAACATCTCCGGGAACAAGGTTCTCCGAGGAAATTTCTTTAATTTGCCCATCCCGTCTTACAATCGCTTTTGGCGTAGACATCTTTTTTAATTCTTCCAAAGCTTTTTCTGCCTTTGATTCTTCCACGATTCCGATTATTGCGTTTAAAGCGATGACGATGAAGATGATAATAGCATCTGTAATTTCGCCAACAAAAGCAGAAATAATTGCAGCAACGATCAAAATCCAGATGAGGATACTGTTAATTTGCTCCCAAAGCATTTTCCAGATGGAAGTTTTTTCGCCTTCTTGAAATTTGTTCGGACCATATTGCTTTAATCGGTTTTCAGCTTCCTGGCTTGATAAACCCGTTTCAATATTGGTGTTCAATTCTTCAGTGATCTCTTGAACAGTCTTACTATACCATTGTGACAATTCACACCACTTCCTTCTAGGCATTTTGGAAAATATATCTATTTCTATTATGTCATATTTTTTGTGAAAATTAATCCAAAACAAAATTTGTTTATGAAATTTTCATTTTTAATCGTAAAAATGGTCGTATATAGGTTTATAATAGAATTGTTAATGATAATGATTTTCATTAACAGGACTTTTTTCAGAATAAAATAGTATAAAAGTACTGGTCAAACACTGTAGACGAGTTTTATCATTGCGGGGCGCTCCAGTATGTACGTCGCAAATAGGTCGTCCTCCGCTTTTCTTATAGAGAAGGGAATGATTCTCAATGGTTCTATCTGATTTAAAACAAGGTGAAAAGGCAACAATTAAAGATCTTTCTTCATTAAATCAACTTGTAAAAACAAGATTAATGAATTTAGGTATATATTTAGGCTCAGAAGTAAATGTAAAGACGAGAATGCCTCTTGGGGGCCCATGTGTGGTTGAATGTAACGGTCAACGCATCGGCATTCGCTTGCATGAGGCAAATTCCATTCGGGTGGAGAAAAAATGATGCAAATCGCCTTGTTTGGAAACCCAAATATTGGAAAAACATCACTCTTTAATCAGTTGACAGGTTCCTACGAATATGTTGGCAATTGGAGTGGTGTCACGGTCGAGGAAAAAATTGGTTTGTTAAAAAATAAACAAGCAAAATTGGTCGACTTACCGGGAACGTACTCCCTTAATCCGTTGTCAAGGGATGAACGGGTCGTCACGGAGTTTTTATTGCGGAATCACTTTACTTCTATCATAAATATCGTCGATGCCTCCCAGCTCCAAAGAAATTTACACTTGACGATTGAATTGCTGGAATTTGGCAAACCGCTAATGATTGGCCTGAATATGATTGATGTTGCGAAGTCCCGTGGGATAGAGATTAACATTCAAAATTTATCAAACAAACTGGGCGTTGCTATTCAGCCGATCATTGCCCGGACAGGAAAAGGTTGCAATCAATTGCTGGAAAAAATTACTTACGAGGAAAAATTACCTCAAGAACCGTTTCGACTGGACTACGGGGTAATAATTGAAACAGGAATTAGCAAACTTGTTGATTTACTTTATGAATGCTCAATTGATTTGCCTTCAAAACGATGGTTGGCCATTCAATTTTATTCGGGTAATGATACAGTAAAAACGTATTTGGAAAGATTGTTAAATCATGCTCTATTGTTGGAATTGTTGGCGGAAACAGAAAAAGAACTGCTTGAAACAACGGGACAAACATTGCAGGATGCTATTTTTGAGAAACGAGAACAATTTATTCGGACTGTTTTAAATGATTCTGTTGTTATAACCAATGAGGTTCGCCAGAGTTTGACAGATAAAATTGATCGATTTGCAACAAATAAATATTTAGGAATGCCCATCTTTCTAACGTTATTATATTTCATGTTCATGATTACTTTTAATTGGATCGGTTCACCGTTATCTGATGCGTTGGATTCCTTTTTATCGGGACCTTTTACAAATTGGCTGGAAAATATTTTGAATAAATTTGGGACATCTGCTTTTCTATTCAACTTGATTTTAGATGGAATCGTCCCGGGCGTCGGTGGTGTGCTTGTTTTTGTTCCGCAAATTTTTATTCTTTTCTTCTTTATTTCTGTATTGGAAGATTCAGGTTATATGGCACGGATATCCTTAGTTATGGATCGAATTATGCAGAGTATCGGATTAAACGGAAAAGCATTCATCCCAATGGTTATTGGGTTTGGTTGCAATGTACCGGGAATTATGTCGGCACGGACCATCGAGCAACCAAAAGAGCGTTTGATTACAATTTTACTCACCCCATTAATGTCATGTTCCGCTCGCTTGCCGGTCTATGCATTATTTGCCGGGGTATTTTTCGGGGAAAATCAAGCCCTTGTCGTATTGTCTTTGTATACAATGGGTGTTGTCCTTGCGCTTGTTTTAGCAAAATTATTTTCAAAAACGATGTTAAAAAGTGAAGCATCGGTGTTTGTCATCGAACTTCCTCCATACCGGGTTCCGCATCTTGGAACATTGGCAAAAAGTACATGGGATAAAGGAAAAGGGTTTATAAAAAAAGCTGGTACGTTTATTTTTGGAGGAACCGTCGTCATCTGGTTATTATCAGTTGTTGGGCGTAGTGGATTCAACGTTACGATGGATGACAGTTTGTTGGCGGAATTAGGTGGGTTTTTGGCACCGGTATTTGCCCCCCTTGGATTTGGTTCTTGGCAAGCGGCGGTCGCATTACTTACCGGTTTTTTAGCAAAAGAATCGGTCGTATCTACTTTAAATATTGTTTATCACACGTCATCAACCGCTTTTTTGCAAGGTGTCGTGGCCGATTCATATACACCGTTATCTGCTTATAGTTTTCTCGTTTTTATCTTACTTTACATCCCTTGTCTGGCAACGGTCGCAACGATTAAAAAAGAAACGGGATCAATGAAATGGACGATTTTCTCGATGGTTTATCCATTTATCATTGCTTATGTGATATCTTTCATAATCTTTCAAGGCGGCAATTTATTGGGACTTTAAATATGGAAGAAAGAAGCTGATTTGTATGTTTAATATTTTGCTTGGTTCGCTTATATTCGGTTATGCTGTTTGGACGATTGTAAAATTTATTAAACGCAGCAGTAAAGGAAAATGTGCCGCTTGTGATTTGCAAGATGCTTGTGCAAAATGTTTGATAAAAGAGGAGAAAATAAAAAGATAATTGTATCTTTACTTGTTCACTGCCCTGGAAAAACCGGGGTATTTTTTTCTGCCCTTATAAATAATATAATAAAAAAACTATTGCTGAATAATGAAAAGTGTGTTATAAATATACATACGAACTTATAAATATACGTATATTGTATATAGAAAATGGAAAGTTAAAAAAATTATGGGGGATAAGCATAATGAAAAAACAATTCAAGATAATGGTAATGTTCCTATCATTTGTTTTGCTGCTTGCCGCTTGTGGTAAGAGTAATGAAACAAGTTCCAACTCTTCTAAAAATGACAAGGTGTTAAAAATGGCGACTTCTGCGGATTTTAAACCTTTCGAATCACGTGATAAAGAAGGAAATATTGTTGGTTTTGACATCGATTTAGCGAATTTAATCGCTGACGAATTGGGATATAAATTAGAAATTCAAGATATGAATTTTGATGGACTAATTGGTGCTCTTCAGTCAAAACGTGTGGACATGGTCATGGCAGGAATGAGTACAACAGAAAAACGGAAAAAGAATGTTGATTTTTCCAAAGAATACCATCGTTCCGGTGAAATGTTTCTTTCGCTTCCGGATAAAAAGATAGAGAGCTTGGAAAGTTTGGAAGGGAAAACGGTAGGTGTGCAACTTGGTACGATTCAAGAAGAAGGTGCCAATGAATTAAGTAAAAAATATGGATTTACGGTTAAACCTGTTGATAATGCAGGCGTGCTCATTCAAGAATTATTATCAAACCGTGTGGATGCCGTTTATATGGATAGTGTTGTGGCTGTTGGTTACCGAGATGAACAAGGATTATTTGGGTTTGATGACCCGACAACTAGCTCTCCGGGTATGGCAATTGCCTTCCCTAAAGGCAGTGACCTTGTTGATGATGTAAACAAAGCCCTTGATAAACTTGAAAAAGAAGGAAAAATTAAAGAACTGAAAGAGAAATGGAAATTAGACCAAGTCGCTATCGAATAAAAGAATAGTTTTTTATGAAATTATGATAAAATGAATAACTGGGTAGCAATAATCGGTGGTTTGCGTGTAATTGCGATGACCACCGATTCTCTGTTTGTTTGAGCCGAAAAAATTTTACCAATCAACAAGCTCATTTTCTGTTGATATAATGATGATATACGTAATTGTGTAATCATGGAGCGACAATAACAAAGGACATTTATTGTATGAATGCCGATGATGTCCGATGGTGGAGTGACAATCAAAAACAGCATTTAGTTGCGAATGCCGATGATTGTGATGGTGAAATTTTTTGGGCTTACGTGACAATCAAATGCGCCGTTTATTGTATGAATGCCGGTAATTTTTGATGGTGGAGAGACGATCAAATACGATATTTACTGTGCGAATGCCATTGATTTCTGATGTTGAAATTTTTGAGAGTTAGGTAACAATCAAATACGATATTTTGTGTGTGAATGTCTAGGAATCCTTGTTAGGGCTAATCAAGGATCGGGCAGAGGAAGTGAGGTTTAAGTCAATGAATTTAGATTTTAGCCAATTAGGTCCATATATTCCATTTCTTTTACAAGGAATTTGGGTCACATTAAAATTTGTGTTTGTTTCGATTTTAATCGGGTTAATTTTAGGTACATTGTTAGCTTTGTGTAAAATTACGCGTCATTCGATTTTAACATGGTTTGCCAATGCATATACATCTATTTTTCGAGGGACACCATTAATTTTGCAATTGATGATAATTTTTTATGCAATTCCTCAGTTAACAGGTTACGATATTCCAACCTTTTTGGCAGCTATTTTAGCATTTGGATTGAACTCTGCAGCCTATGTTTCGGAAATTATTCGTGCAGGGATTATGGCAGTGGATAAGGGACAAGTGGAAGCGGCGGAAGCCCTTGGTATACCGTATCGACCGATGATGTTGAATATTATTTTGCCGCAAGCGGTGAAAAATATTTTACCGGCCTTGATGAATGAATTTATTACATTAACAAAGGAATCGGCAGTTGTCTCAACGATTGGATATTTAGACTTAATGCGCCGAGCCCAAATTATTGGCGCCCAGCTTTATCGAAACTTTGAACCGCTGCTGGTTGCCGGACTCATCTACTGGGTCATGGTTGTCATTTTAACAAAACTTGGCAGCATTGTGGAACGGAGGTTGAGAGCAAGTGATTAAAGTGGAACAAATTACGAAAGTATTCGGGAAAAATCCGGTTTTGAAAAATATTAGTACAACCATACATCAGGGGGAAGTCGTCGCTATTATCGGTCCATCAGGTTCGGGAAAATCCACTTTTTTACGCTGCCTTAACTTATTGGAAAAACCAACGGAAGGAAAAATTTATATTAAAGATCAAGAAATCACAAATCCGAAAGTGAATATTTTGGAAGTTCGCAAACATATCGGCATGGTTTTCCAACAATTTAATCTCTTCCCGCATATGACGGTTTTAGAAAATGTTACGTATGCACCACAAAAGGTAAAAAAGTTAGCGAAAGGGGAAGTAGAAAAAAATGCCAAGGATCTTTTGGCAAAAGTTGGTTTAAGTGACAAGGTGGATAGCTATCCAAGCCAGTTGTCAGGCGGTCAAAAACAGCGGGTGGCCATTGCCCGGGCACTCGCAATGGAGCCGGAAATTATGCTGTTTGACGAACCGACATCCGCACTCGATCCGGAAATGGTAAAGGAAGTACTAGATGTAATTAAGGATTTAGCGGAAACGGGGATGACGATGGTGATTGTCACCCATGAAATGAATTTTGCGAAAGAAGTGGCAGATCGGGTGATTTTTATTGATGATGGTGTCATTTTGGAAGATGCTGAACCCCATCAATTTTTCAACGAGCCAAAGAGTGAGCGGGCAAAGGATTTCCTATCGAAACTACTTTAATTTTATGGTCTTGAGGGGAGCTCTCAAGACCAATATTTATGTGGAATTTTGGGAAAGTGATTCATCGGATAGACTCCTATGGGACAAAATAGACGGAAACTTCATAAATATGCGTAACTAGTTGTCTATGGGACAAAACTATCAAAAATAGAAGCGAAACTGTCTCATAGACGGGCTCTATGGGACAAAACAAGTGGAAAACAAAGCGAAACTGTCCCATAGGATTGTCGGAATCGCATTGTATGAGACAAAACTATC
>NZ_JAJCHL010000011.1:0-56635 GCF_020554505.1 Caldibacillus sp. 210928-DFI.2.18 | reverse complement strand
TACATACAGTAGGGGGGTATAGTATAATAAAAATATCAGGAAGGGGGTATACTCCAAATGGAAGAAGTGAAACAACCTGAACTGGAAAGCTGTGCAGAAGTTGAATGTTGCACCTCGACAAGTGAACGGAAAAGTCACCATTCCGAACAGACGAAGAAAAACTTGGTAACCCGGCTAAATCGGATTGAAGGGCAAATTCGCGGTGTTAAAGGGTTAATTGAAAAGGACACATATTGTGATGATGTCCTCACTCAGATTGCAGCAATCCAGTCAGCGTTAAACGGTGTATCCAAAATCCTTCTCGAAGGTCACTTGAAAAATTGTGTCGTCGAACGTATCCAAGAGGGTGATATGGATGTACTTGATGAATTTTTAACGACGATTCAACGGGTGATGAAAAAGTAGTTCGCAGCTTTAATGGTAACAAATCATTATATTCTTTTATTAGAAAAAAAGGAGATGTATATTCATGGAACACGTGACATTAACTGTTCATGGCATGTCTTGTGGGCATTGTGTAAAAGCGGTAGAAGGCAGTGTCGGCGCATTAAATGGTGTTGACCGCGTTGTTGTAAATTTAGAAGAAGGGAAAGTGGATGTTGACTACAATCCTGAAGTTGTGACGCTTGATACGATTAAAGAAACCATTGATGATCAAGGATACGATGTCGTTTAAGATTTGCACAACCCGTGTTCTTTCGAGGGGCACGGGATCTTTTTGAAGACCATTTTTGCGATGGATTTGAGAATAGACCGTTCACCCAGGAGTAATTTTTTCGGAGCAAATTTTGTTGTGATTGATTTGAGAAAATAAAACGTTCATACAAGAGTAATTTTTTCAAAGCAAATTTTGTTACTATCAACCTGATGTTCATCCGGGAGTAAATTTGTTAAAAATATTTTTCAAAAACTTTGTTGCGATAGATCTGAGAAAATAAACCGTTTATACAAAAGTAAAGTTGTCAGAGCTATTTTTAAAAATCTTGTTGCTATTGATCCGAGCCTAGCTTGCCAAACTTGTGCCGTACCGGGGGTTTGAAGTCTGAATTCCGATAAGACATCATTGGCGAGTCACCAATTACTTTATTTAAAACAAATGCCAACAAACTTTTAATAGGTAGTCTTTTCGAAAAAACATACCCCATATAGGTATGGAGGAGGTGCGAAACATATGACTACAACAAAAGAAACAAACCTGCAAATCCTTGGCATGACCTGTGCAGCATGTGCCAATCGGATTGAAAAGGGATTAAATAAAATCGAAGGGGTCGAGCAGGCAAATGTAAACCTGGCTCTGGAAACAGCCAGTATCAAGTTTGACCCAACAAAAACAAATCTCCAAGACTTCGAGAAAAAAATTAGAGATCTCGGCTATGATGTGGTCAGTGAAAAAGCTGAATTTACGATTACCGGGATGACCTGTGCGGCATGTGCCAACCGGATTGAAAAAGGCTTAAATAAAATGGATGGCGTCACAGCGGCTACTGTCAATCTGGCCCTAGAAACTGCCACCGTCGAATACAATCCGTCCGTCGTGTCACCAAAAGACATGATTGAAAAAGTGGAAAAGCTTGGCTACGGAGCCATTGAAAAACGTGACGAAGAGAAAGCAAACGTCGATTACCGGGAACAAGCAATCCAGAGACAAAAATGGAAATTCATTATATCCGCGATCCTCTCATTGCCGCTCCTATGGACGATGTTTGCCCATTTCTCGTTTACGTCTTGGATGTATGTACCGGATATTTTTATGAATCCATGGTTCCAACTTGCCCTTGCTACTCCGGTCCAATTTATTATTGGAAAACAATTTTATGTTGGCGCATATAAAGCGTTACGTAACGGCAGTGCCAATATGGATGTACTCGTGGCAATGGGTACCTCGGCCGCATATTTTTACAGTTTGTACTTGGTTCTTCGGTCTCTCGGTGCTCACCACCATATAGAAGGTTTATATTTTGAAACAAGTGCTGTCCTAATTACCTTAATTTTGCTAGGAAAATATTTTGAAGCAAAAGCAAAGGGGCGATCATCCGAAGCAATCAAAAAATTAATGGGTCTCCAAGCAAAAACAGCTACGGTCATCCGGGATGGGGTGGAGACAATCATCCCACTGGAAGAAGTTGTTGTTGGTGATCACCTTCAAGTAAAACCGGGAGAAAAAATACCGGTAGATGGTATCATTATTAGCGGGGAGTCAGCTATTGATGAGTCGATGCTTACCGGAGAAAGTGTTCCGGTTGATAAAAAGGCTGGTGATACCGTAATCGGCGCAACCATTAACCGAAATGGCTCCCTCCGTATTGAAGCAACCAAGGTTGGTAAAGATACGGCTCTTGCACAAATTATTAAAGTAGTTGAACAAGCTCAAGGTTCGAAAGCGCCTATTCAACGGTTAGCCGATAAAATATCCGGTATTTTTGTTCCGATTGTTGTTGGGATTGCGCTGATTACATTTCTCGTTTGGTATTTTATCGTTGACCCGGGTGAATTTGCTGTAGCATTAGAAAAACTCGTTGCCGTACTCGTTATCGCCTGTCCATGTGCCCTCGGACTTGCGACACCGACATCGATTATGGCCGGTTCCGGTCGCGCCGCTGAATACGGGATTTTATTTAAAGGTGGCGAACATTTGGAACGGACGCACAACATCACTACCGTTATTTTGGATAAAACCGGAACAATTACAAACGGAACACCTGTATTAACCGATGTGATTGTGGAAAATGGTTGGCAAAATGAGGAGTTTCTCCGGCTGGTCGGTACAGCGGAAAAAAATTCTGAACACCCTTTGGCCGAAGCAATTGTTAGTGGCATCCAGGAAAAGGGAATAGCGCTTGGCAAAACCGAACAATTTGAAGCAATTCCGGGATTTGGAATCAAAGCAGTTGCTGATGGGAAGGAAATTCTTATTGGTACAAGGAAATTACTTGACCAATATCATATTGATTTTACCGTGGCCTCCAAAACAATGCAGCAATTGGAGGAAAATGGAAAAACAGCCATGCTCGCAGCAATTGATGGGAAACTTGCCGGTATCGTTGCTGTTAGTGATACAGTAAAAGACACCTCAAAAGCAGCAATCAAACGGTTGAAAGAAATGGGCATCGAGGTTATTATGATTACCGGCGACAATGAACGGACGGCCAAAACGATCGGTGAGCAAGTCGATGTCGATCGTGTCATTGCAGAAGTACTCCCTGAAGGTAAAGCGGAGGAAGTGAAAAAACTGCAACAACAAGGCAAAATTGTCGGTATGGTTGGTGATGGGATTAATGATGCTCCTGCTCTTGCCACTGCCGATATCGGTATGGCCATCGGGACAGGAACGGATGTTGCCATGGAAGCCGCCGATATTACCCTTATACGTGGCGACTTAAACAGTATTGCCGACGCCATTTTTATGAGTAAAAAAACAATTACAAACATCAAACAAAATCTTTTCTGGGCATTTGCCTATAATACAATTGGTATTCCGATTGCTGCGATGGGCTTTCTAGCACCATGGTTGGCCGGTGCAGCCATGGCCTTCAGTTCGGTATCAGTTGTGTTGAATGCATTACGATTGCAACGGGTGAAATTGTAAAATTGCTGAGAATCATTTTCTTCCGTTTAATTTCCTGTAGTATTAAAATCGACACCATCCATTTCTGTGGGGGGTGTCTTTTTTTACGTTAAGTATGTATAAATTTCCAGCAAAGGAGCGAATTCGACTGAGTGTGAAATTTTTAGAATTTAGTATAAGCGCAACTATAAATTTCTTTTTACCAATAAATGCTTGCTTGAACAGCAGAAAACTTACTGATAAAATATGAAGAGATAGTTCACATAGTGAATAGTTCACCATATTAACTAATATAATAAAAAGGATTTGATGTTAATGGGAAACTTATCCATTCATGAAATTGTTGAACGTTATATACAACTTACACATGAAGTCTGGAAACGGGGTGAAGCTTTAATAAGAGATGAGATTGGGGAAGTTCTGACCAATGATCAGCATTATCTCTTGCGCTATATTTACCGGCAAAAAAGGTGTACACCAACAGAATTGGCCGCTGCCTTCTCTGTACAAAAAAGTGCCATTACTGCTATTATCAACCGGCTTGTCGAAAAAAACCTAATCAAACGTACACAAGATGTGGATGATCGCAGGATCGTTTACTTAACGCTTACGGATCAGGGGGAAATTTTGTTTGAAAAAACGGAAGCGAAAATATTTAAACTAGTTGAATCCATTATAACAAAGTTTGATCAGCAAGAAATTGAGAGCTTCTTAAAAATGTACGGAAAACTTGCGGAAATTTTAAAGGAAACGCAATAGATTCTATGAAACTTTAATAGCCAAAGAAAAATTTCTAAAAATGTTGGGAAAACGAATAATTAATGGTGGAGGCAGACCCGACAAGTGTTGCGGACTACCACTACATTTCACACGAAAAAAATGAATCCTATAATAGTGAGGCGAGCCTGACAATAGGCAAGAACCATCACTAGATTTTACACGAAAGAAACGAATCCTATAATGATGGAGGATATATAAATGAAAGGAATTATTAAAGCAAAATGGCTGATTGTTGTAGCTTGGATTGTTGCTGTCGTCATATTGTTGTTCACCGCTCCAAACATGGCGGATCTTGTTCGAGAAAAAGGACAGCTCGATGTTCCGGACGGCTATTCCTCAAAAGAGGCACAGCAAATTTTAGATGAAATTAATAAACAAAAGGGTGCCGAAAATACAACATCGGTTGCTCTCGTTTTTCACAATAAAGATGGTCTGACGGAAAAAAATATAGAACAAGCGAAGAAAGCTGTCAAACAACTTGAAGACAAAAAAGAGCAACTGGGGATTACAAATATATTAACTCATTTTAATCAGGAAGAATTAAAAGATCAACTTGTATCAAAAGATGGTAAAGCGATTCTCGTTTCTTTGTCCGTCGAATTGAAGGATCGGACGGCACATGAATTAAGTGATGATTTGTACAACGCAATTGAGAATATTAAATTGGAACACTATTATACCGGAAATCTATTTGTTAATGAAGATGTCATTCTCACCTCAGAAGCCGGGTTGAAAAAAACAGAGACGATTACTGTTGTATTCATTTTAATCGTCCTCATTGCGGTTTTCCGTTCGATTGTGACACCATTTATTCCGTTACTTACGGTAGGGATTAGCTATTTGGCTTCACAATCAATTGTTGCTTTTTTAGTGGAATATTTGAACTTCCCGTTATCAAATTTTACCCAAATTTTTCTTGTGGCGGTCCTGTTCGGTATCGGAACCGACTATTCAATATTGCTGTTGAGTCGTTTTAAAGAAGAGTTATCCGCCCGGGAAAATTTAACGGATGCAATTGTAGAAACTTATCGCCATGCCGGAAAAACGGTTTTATTTAGTGGAATTGCAGTTTTAATCGGTTTTGCGGTTATCGGATTCTCGCAATTCAAGCTCTATCAATCCGCAGCAGCGGTAGCCGTTGGGATTGTCGTACTTTTAGCCGCTTTATTCACGATTGTTCCATTTTTTATGGCTGTTCTTGGGAAAAAACTGTTCTGGCCGTTGAAAGGAAGTTTGGAACATAAACCAAGCCGGCTTTGGGCATTTGCCGGACGGATTTCTTTTGCCAGACCGCTTGTATCTTTATTAATCGTTGCCGTTATTACGATTCCTTTTATTGTTACGTACGATGGCGGTTTATCCTATAACTCAATGGATGAAATCGGTGAAGGTTATTCATCGGTAAAGGGATTCGAAATTATTAAAGATCGTTTTGGCCCGGGTCAGGCTATGCCGACGACAGTTGTTATTAAAAATGATGAAGAAATGGATCAAACCGAATATATGTCCATCATAGAAAATATTAGCGGTGAGTTGGAAAAGGTAGATGGTGTCGACACCGTGCGTTCCCTTACCCGTCCGACCGGTGAAAAACTGGATGATTTATCTGTGGCCAGTCAAGCTGAGAAATTAAAAGATGGGATTAATGAAGGAAATGATGGGATTAAACAGATTCGTGACGGGTTGGATGAAGCAAATTCCAAACTCGCCGCATCATCACCACAAATTACCGAAGCAAAAGACGGGATTAGTGCCTTAGTTTCCGGTACGAAAGAATTACAGACAGGTATAGGTCAATTGCAAACAGGTCTTCAGCAAATTGAAGCCGGTATTCGCCAAGGTTCAACCGGTGCCGGAGAGGCAAAAGCGGGACTTGAAGAGATTAAGAAAAATGCTGAGCAAATGTTGGCCGGATATAAACAACTTGCTCAAGGTTACAGTGAAGTCCAAACCAATTTATCTATGTTACAAACAAAATATAAAGATATTGAAAATGGCTTAGTTGGACTAAATAGCCAACTTGCAAACCTCCAACAAGCGTTTGATTTTCTTGAATACTATTTGAACAGTCAACCGGAAAGTGATCCGTTGAAAAAGAATGCAGTCGAAAGTTTTAATGGGATAAAAGTGTATTATACCGCTTTACAACAAAATCTCCCTGCGATGGCAAACGGGATTACTGAGTTAAATACAGGTCTCGGTGCCATTACAGAAGGTTTGAATACAGCGAATACGAACCTTGCTAAACTTAATAACGGGCAAGAGCGGCTAATGAGTGGATTGCAAAAACTGATTGATGGAATTGGTGCTTTGGAAAAAGGACTCGATACTGCAGCCGATGGTCAAGGCACTATTATCGCTAAATTACCTGCTGTAAGTTCCGGTCTCGGTGAAGTAAATTCGGGTCAACAACAATTGTTGGATGGATTTTCCCAACTTGGCGGTCAGTTCGGTCAATTGACTGACGGCCTCGGTCAAAGTGTTAACGGACTTACACAAATTCATGACGGATTTACAGAAGCGGAAGGATTTTTATCAGAGTTAGCCAAAAGTAAAGAAGACACAGGTATATTTATTCCGGACGAAATTTTAGAAGATAAACAATTCGCCCAAGTACTGGATACGTATTTATCACCTGATAGAAAAATTGCCAAGATAGATGTTATTTTCAGTGAAAACCCGTATTCAACAGAAGCAATCAATCAAGTAGGAGAACTGGAAGCTGCAGTCGAACGTGCTGTGAAAGATACAAAGTTAGAAAATGCGAAAGTAAAAGTCGCCGGTGTAACGAGCATGAATCATGATCTGGGAACCATGTCAGATCAAGACTTTTCCAGAACGGTTGTATTTATGTTGGTCGGTATTTTCATCGTACTAGTTATCCTATTCAGATCATTAATTATGCCGATCTATATTGTAGCGTCCTTACTGCTTACTTATTTTACAACGATGGGTATAACCGAAGCGATTTTTGTTAATTTGCTCGGTTATGAAGGATTAACTTGGGCCGTCCCATTCTTCTCATTTGTTATTTTAATGGCTCTTGGCGTCGACTACAGCATTTTCTTAATGGGCCGATTCAATGAATATCGCGGTGAACCGGTTGATAAAGCAATGATCCTTGCCATGGGCTCAATGGGCTCAGTCATCATTTCGGCAGTCATCATCTTGGGTGGTACATTTGCAGCGATGCTTCCAAGTGGTGTCTTATCTTTGTTACAAATCGCAACAGTCGTCATTTCCGGCCTCGTCCTATACTCAGTGGTCATGCTGCCGCTATTTATTCCGGTCGTTGTTAAAATCTTCGGCAAAGCCAACTGGTGGCCGTTTGTGGGTAAGAAAGATTAGTACTTGGAAAAGAACTTTTGATCAACCGTTAGAAGGAAAGTATATATAGTCATCTCCTTAAGTTTAAATATAACTAATTAAAAACCACCTCAGAAATGTAATTGAGGTGGTTTTTTAATAAATGGTGAAAAATCAATGCAGATTCGTTAATATATATTTAAGGAGAAAATAAGTTAATTTGGTTATAGTCCATGGAGGGAAAAGAAAAATGAAAGTGCGAATAGTAAGTGAACATGATTTCATTAGGGGATTCGCACAAAAAATTACTATTAAATTATCCAGTATTTCCCATTAATGTTAATATTTTTTGTTTTGTTCTTTAGTTACCTAAAGGAAATAGTGTATTTCTGTAATTATTTAATAAAAAAATTACAGAAATCGCTGTCGCACTCTATACGGGGTGCGTGGATTGAAATGTGAATAACCTCGACATTTGTCCGTATCGGAGACGTCGCACTCTTCATGGGTGCGTGGATTGAAATCGTAACGGTCTACCTAAAGACGAAATGGAAATGACTGTCGAACCCTACATAAATTTCACACCAAAGGAACTATAAAATAACACAGGAGATGACAATGATTGTAGCGAAGATAGTAATATAATAAAATATGACTTTTCTGGTGGTGTGGATTGTGAAAAAAATTTTGACATCAAAGAAGGCTGTGTTTGGAGGCTTGTTGTTCTTGCTTATTGGTACATGGGTATTCAGCGAAATGAGCAATCGTTTTTCCGTGAAGGGGCAAGAGCCAACTGATGAAGGCTATATTGTTTTTCACAATGGTACGAAATATTTCGTTAAAGGAGAAAATATTACAGATTCTGACTTGGAAAATTTTTCTGATGAAGATGTTACGATGTTTTCAAAAAAGTTTGAGGAAATAGCGATATTACTGGATGATGGAATGAAACTTTTAGGGACAGGAATTAAAAGTGGTGATCAGGTCGCTATTTGGTATGAAGAAGTCCTTGAATCGTACCCGGCACAAATTAAATTAATGCAAATAAGGAAAATTGATAAAAACAAATAAATTTACACTTCTTTACTAATTGTAATTGTTTGTTTTATGAAAATTCGTTATAATATAATCATATTTTGAAAGGAGGTAATATTTTGAAAAAAAGTGTTTTTCTAACAATCTTTTTGTTTACCTTTTTATTCGTTCCAATCAGTGCTTTGGCGGACAATACACTAGGAGACTTTCATTTTAATGCAAAAGAATCTTCACATCCCATGGATAGAGTTAATTCAAAGGGAGAGGTAACAAAATATGAGGATTACAGCAATAAGAACTTAACGTTTATCAATGAAACAAAAAGTTTTCAAGGCTCAGGAGAGCTTAATCCTATTTTTGTTGGTGATTTGCTAAATAAAGGCTTTTTAGAGACTACACAACCTTTAGTAAAAGATGTGACCACAAATGAAGTCGCACCATTTGTTGTCATCGGTCCAGATGGAAGAACTAGAGTAGAAAATACAATAGTATTCCCATATAGTGCCATTACTTATATTTCCTTGGAGTGGGCAGATGGTAGCCGCGGATCTTGTACAGGGACATTAATTGGTATCGATAGAGTTTTAACAAATGGGCATTGTGTTGTGAATCCTACTACGCAAAGAGGGATAGTGAGTGCCACAGTTTATCCGGGTGTAAGTGGTAGTACCGCTTTATTTGGAGCATATAATGCGATCGATTATTATGTTACTTCCCATTGGATTAATACTGGAGCAATATCTCAAGATTATGCAGTTCTTGTACTAAGTCCATCGAATGGCCCCCATGCAGGAGAACGTGCTGGATATGCAGGAATTAGGCAGGTAACGAATATTCTTAATCAGAACATCGGGATCTATGGTTATCCAGGTGATTTGATCAGAAGAGATGGAGCCATAAATCAATATGGGATGAGTGGAAATGTTGCAAGTGAGGATAGTCAAGTAGCTTATTATACAATTGATACAGCACCAGGACAGTCGGGCTCTGCTATGTTAAATACAAGCAATCAAGTCATTGGTGTACATAGCAGCGGTTTTTCTGATCGAAATGGTAATCCGGTGAGAAATGGCGGTCCAAAGATGAGCAGCTTTATGTTTGAGTTCGTTTCAAATGCGTTGAATTAATAATGGATAAAATACTGCACCTTTAAATGTTAGGGAGCACCAACATTTGGAGGTGCAGTTTTGCGTTCGCAAAATACTCAATAAAATGAGTGGGAGTCTGAGAAATGAACTGTTCATAAGTAATCAGTTATTTTGTGCAAAACCAAACTTTTACACGAAATGTGCCGAAAATCTTTTTTATCAACAAATCGGTATAACAAAGTTAATTTTTTGTTTAAGATATAGGATACAGATACTGAGGCAAGAATCCCGAGATAAAAACGAACTTTAAACAATTTTTCTTAGCGGAAACGAAAGATTAGGTGTTTTATGTCAAGGCTTGTAATATCTACTAAGGATGTATCATTCCCAAAAGTCCATTAGTCCTTTATACTAATTGGAGTAAAAGATTTAATGGAGAGGAATTAATTATGACCGTTACGAATGAAGAAATGATTGTTGAGATAAAAAGTTTGGACGATAAAGGCGCGGGACGAGCAACTTTATTTATGAGTCGCCTCAAACGATGAATTACCGCATTCTGATTGTCATCTAATTGAAAATGGTAGATCTATTCGCAAAACTAATCGACTTAAAAATAACTGTTTTTCAGCATTAGCATACATATTTGCTATTCGGATGATAATCTAAACAAATGTCTAATAATTGAATGAATGTCAAAAAAATAGACACTCTTTGCAATTATGCTGAAATTTAAGAAATGAACACGGCCGTCCAAAATTACGCCACACCAACTCAAATACCGTAAAAAAATGTCGACTGTATACATTGGTATCATATTGGCAATGCGATAAAGGTAAAATAATTTTATATCCATAAAAACCACCCAAATGAACAAAAGCAATAGGGTGGTTTTTAAAGGGAAAAAATAAAAGGAAAATGATCACCAAACGAATCTTTATTTAGCAATAATTTTCTGCTTTTCATCTCCTGCATATATTGGCACTTCTTTTTTAATTCCTTGCCTATTTACATACCAATTCGCCGCTCCGACAAACAATCCGCCTCCAACAATATTCCCAAGTGAAACAATGAGCAAATTAAAAGCCGCTCCTGTCAAGGTAATAGTATCCGGGTGAGGGACTGATAAAGAAATAGAAAATAATGCCATGTTGGCAATACTATGCTCATAACCGGAAACAAAGAAAGAAGTGACCGTCATCATGATCAACATAACCTTTGCTGCAAAATTGTCGGTTTGCAACGGGAGCCAAATGGCCAGACAAACAAGCCAGTTACATAGAATACCGCGAAAAAACATTTCCCCTGTCGTTAATCCAATCTTTCCTGTCACCGCACTAAATAAATAGTGGTCAGCTGGAATATCTTTAAATAAACCCGTCTGAACAAATAAAAAAGTAAAAAACAAGACGCCGATTAAATTTCCAAGATAGGTAACACCCCAAACATACAGGGTTTCTTTCAAGGAAGTCTTTTGATCCAGGCTGCCCATTGTCATGTACATCGTATTCCCGGTAAACAGCTCACCGCCACCAATCACAATTAAAACTAACGCTAGTGAGAAGGTCATCCCGCCGATTAAGGATGTGGCCGGTGATCCGGTTGCCCTGAATGCGTCTCCAATTCGAAAGGCAAAAACAACCGCAAACGAAATATAAACTCCTGCAAGCATCGCCTTTGTCCAAAATTTCTTTGGGTCATTTTTCAGCATATCGGCTTTTTTTACAGATGTATCAATGGCTGTACTTAATGCACTTGTAGACATAGAAAAACTCCTAACTTTTTTAATGTATTGTGATCAAAATCACAAGCAACATTAATATACCGATTTTTCTATAGTCAAACAATCCTTTTATAAAAAGTTTCTAAGATTGGTCATAATTTTGTTGTTAATCGTAAATAATTAAACCTTCTTTCCAGGAGAATAAGGAAAAAGATTATCATGTCCATTTTATGCAAGTAACAAGAACGGAAAGTTATCCACAGAGGAACCCTTTATATCCACAACTAATCAAAAATTATCCACATAATAACTGCAGTTAAGCACAGAAAAATCACAACTTATCCACATAACTAACAAAATTGTTCACGGTAGTTGGATAATGCACACAAGTTAGAAGTTAACTATAGAAAAACTACTTGGAAGATGTGGAAAAGTTATCCACAAGCGTTTAAACATACGAATCCGGCAAAATATGATAAAATATAAATTGTATTTTATAAAGCAAAAGCAGGGACTGGGAGTGGTTCCGACGAAAATATAAAAGCCGATCATTATGCAGTTGGTACTCATAAGATTGGAAAAATTGGAATAAAGATACGTGGAATGAACTTCGTCGGACTGACTCCTAAACCGATTATATATTTTGGAGTGAGGGTATGCTTGGAAAATTAATTGCCGGATTAATCTTTCCGTGTTTGTTGGTCATCTTATTTTCACGTGTAACTTATAATCATATCGTCGGATTGCTGTTAACATTGGCTCTGATTTCTGTGTCCGCATATAAAGGTTATACCCATTCATGGCCGTTGATTATTATTGATGGTATTTCGTTGACGATAGGATTTTGGTATTCAAAACGCATGGTAAAAAATTTTAAAAGAAAAAAGGAAGAATAAGGCATAAAATCGCTTATCACAATTTGTTAGGCGGTTTTTCTTTTTATCGGGGAATGTGGATAAGTTCTTCATACCCTGTGGATAAACAGTGTAAAAATTGTGTATAACGTTAATATTGTGGTTAATTAAATTTACAGCTGGGACTGTATCATTTGAAGTTTTTCTTGAGGCGTCCTTAAATCCGCGGAATGGGCATCCTCGTTGGAAATTTATACATTCGCCTAACCTATAAAAATTAAACGAATATTCGTTCGCAAAATAGTGGCTTTTCTGTTATGCTTTTGGTAAAATAGATTCTGTGAATGATGAATGTACGGACCCAAAAAATAATGGGGTGATTTAGATGGAAAAAACAAAGGATCAATTTCAGTTAGTGTCAAAATATCAACCTCAAGGGGATCAACCGCAAGCGATAAAAGAGCTGGTTGCGGGCTTAAAAAACGGCAAGAAACATCAAACATTGCTGGGGGCAACCGGTACAGGGAAAACTTTTACCATTTCTAATGTGATAAAAGAAGTGAATAAACCAACGTTAATTATTGCTCATAACAAGACATTGGCAGGGCAATTATACAGCGAATTCAAAGAGTTTTTCCCAAACAATGCCGTTGAATATTTTGTCAGTTACTATGATTATTACCAACCCGAAGCCTATGTACCACAGACCGATACGTATATCGAGAAGGATGCAAGTATTAATGATGAAATTGATAAGCTGCGACACTCAGCGACATCGGCATTATTTGAACGTCGCGATGTCATTATCATAGCCAGTGTATCCTGCATTTATGGGTTAGGTTCACCTGAAGAATATAAAGAACTTGTATTATCACTAAGGGTCGGCACGGAAATCGAGCGGAATGAACTGCTTCGGAAATTGGTTGATATCCAGTATACCCGAAATGATATTGACTTCCATCGGGGTACCTTCCGGGTTCGCGGTGATGTTGTGGAAATTTTTCCATCTTCACGAGATGAGCATTGTATCCGTGTTGAATTTTTTGGTGATGAAATTGATCGAATTCGGGAAGTCGATGCGTTGACGGGCGAGATTATCGGAGAACGGGAACATGTGGCGATTTATCCGGCTTCCCACTATGTTACACGGGAAGAAAAAATGCAAGTCGCCATTAAAAATATTGAACAAGAATTACAAGAACGGTTAAAGGAACTCCGGGATCAAGGGAAGCTTTTAGAAGCACAAAGATTGGAACAGCGGACAAATTATGATTTGGAAATGATGCGGGAAATGGGTTTTTGTTCAGGAATTGAAAACTATTCGCGTCATTTAACCTTAAGGGAAGCGGGCGCTACCCCATATACGTTGCTCGACTATTTTCCAGAGGATTTTTTAATCGTTGTTGATGAATCCCATGTAACGATTCCGCAAATCCGGGGTATGTATAACGGAGACCAAGCAAGAAAAAATGTACTTGTTGAACATGGCTTCCGCTTACCATCTGCCTTGGATAACCGACCGCTTAAGTTTGAAGAATTTGAAAAACATATCAACCAAATTATTTACGTTTCAGCAACTCCGGGACCATATGAATTGGAACATTGTCCGACGGTGGTTGAACAAATTATTCGTCCCACCGGCTTACTGGATCCGATTATAGAGGTCCGTCCGATCAAAGGACAAATTGATGACCTTATCGGAGAAATTCAAGAACGAATTCGGAAAAATGAGCGGGTTCTTGTAACGACATTAACGAAAAAAATGTCCGAGGATTTAACCGATTATTTGAAAGAAATCGGGATTAAAGTTCAGTATTTACATTCTGAAGTAAAAACATTGGAGCGGATTGAGATTATTCGTGATTTGCGACTGGGCAAATATGATGTCATTGTCGGGATTAACTTGTTACGGGAAGGACTTGATATTCCGGAAGTGTCCCTTGTTGCCATTTTAGATGCAGATAAAGAAGGATTTTTACGGTCAGAACGTTCATTAATCCAAACGATTGGCCGGGCAGCAAGAAATGCAAACGGAAAAGTCATTATGTACGCGGACCAAATTACTCGTTCAATGGATTTCGCAATCAATGAAACAAAACGGCGGCGCCAAATCCAAGAAGAATATAATCGGAAACATGGCATTACCCCGAAAACGATTCAAAAAGAAATTCATGATGTTATTCGTGCAACCATTGCCGCTGAAGAACAGGAAGAATACAGTACGACTGATAAATATGGAAAGTTATCTAAGAAAGAACGGGAAAAATTAATTCAAAAATTAGAAGCGGAAATGAAAGAAGCAGCCAAAGCACTTGACTTTGAACGCGCTGCTGAATTGAGAGACTTGGTATTAGAGTTGAAAGCAGAAAGGTGACGATAAATGAAGGATCAAATTAAAGTAAGAGGTGCACGGACAAATAATTTAAAAAATATTGATGTCGATATTCCCCGTAATCAACTTGTAGTATTTACGGGGTTATCCGGTTCAGGAAAATCTTCGCTGGCTTTTGATACCATTTATGCAGAAGGTCAACGTCGGTATGTCGAGTCCCTTTCTGCTTACGCCAGGCAGTTTTTAGGACAAATGGACAAGCCGGATGTTGATTCTATTGAAGGATTATCTCCGGCTATTTCTATTGACCAAAAAACGACCAGTCGGAATCCCCGTTCAACTGTTGGAACAGTTACGGAAATATATGATTATTTGCGATTACTATATGCTCGTATTGGTCACCCGATTTGTCCGAACCATGGCATTGAAATCACCTCACAAACCGTTGAACAGATGGTCGATCGTATATTGGAATATCCGGAGCGGACCCGGATTCAAATCTTAGCTCCGGTAGTCTCCGGCAGAAAGGGGACGCACGCCAAAGTTCTTGAAGACATAAAGAAAGAAGGGTTTGTCCGCGTCCGTATTGACGGAGAAATGCTTGAATTGAACGATGATATTGAGCTGGAAAAAAATAAAAAGCATTCCATCGATGTTGTCATTGACCGGATTATTATAAAAGAAGGAGTCACAGCACGGCTGACCGACTCATTGGAAACAGCATTGAAACTAGGACAAGGACGCGTCATAATCGATGTCATAGGTCAAGAAGAATTACTTTTCAGTGAGTTACATGCTTGTCCGTATTGTGGTTTTTCCATCGGGGAATTGGAACCAAGGATGTTTTCGTTTAACAGTCCGTTTGGGGCTTGCCCGGATTGTGACGGGATTGGTTCGAAATTGGAAGTGGATCTCGACCTTGTCATTCCGGATAAAAACTTAACATTACGACAAGGGGCGATTGCACCTTGGGAACCGGTCAGTTCCCAGTATTATCCGCAATTATTAGAAGCGGTTTGTAATCATTACGGGATTGATATGGATGTACCGGTGAAAGATATTCCGCAACATTTAATGGATAAAATTTTATACGGTTCAGATGGGGAATTAATTCACTTCCATTATGAAAATGATTTTGGCATGATTCGGGATACGGATATCGAATTTGAAGGCGTTCTTCGCAATATTGAGCGCCGTTTTCGGGAATCCACTTCTGATTATACAAGAGAACAAATGGAAAAGTATATGGCGCAAAACCCTTGTCCGACATGTAAAGGATATCGCTTGAAAAAAGAAACATTGGCAGTGAAAATTAATGGACTTCATATTGCGGAAGTAACCGACTTTTCCATTCAAGAAGCTCTCCATTTTTTCGATAGATTGGAATTAAGTGAAAAAGAACAAAACATTGCTCGCTTAATTTTGCGGGAAATTAAGGAACGGCTCGGTTTTCTTGTTAATGTTGGTTTGGATTATTTAACCTTGAGCAGGGCGGCCGGTACATTATCCGGTGGAGAAGCACAACGGATTCGTCTGGCAACTCAGATCGGTTCCCAATTAACGGGTGTCCTGTATATTTTGGATGAGCCGTCAATTGGTTTGCATCAACGCGATAATGATAAATTAATTGAAACGATGAAACGAATGCGTGATCTTGGAAATACGTTAATCGTTGTTGAACATGATGAAGATACGATGTTGGCGGCTGATTATCTTGTCGACGTTGGACCGGGAGCGGGTGTTCATGGAGGCACGGTTGTTTCAGCCGGAACACCGGAACAAGTGAAGGGTGATCCGCATTCATTAACAGGTCAATATTTAGCCGGCAAAAAATTTATTCCGTTGCCACAAGAACGGCGAAAAGGAAATGGACAATATTTGGAAGTTGTTGGCGGTAAAGAAAACAATTTAAAAAATATCCGTGTTAAATTTCCTCTCGGTACATTTATTGCGGTCACCGGTGTTTCCGGATCAGGTAAAAGTACATTAGTTAATGAAATTTTATATAAAAGCCTATCACAAAAATTAAATCGTGCCAAAGTGAAACCGGGGCAACATAAAGAAATCAAAGGAATAGAAAATCTGGAAAAAGTTATCGATATTGACCAGTCACCGATCGGACGTACTCCACGTTCCAATCCGGCTACTTATACAGGTGTTTTCGATGATATCCGTGATGTATTTGCAGCGACGAACGAGGCCAAAATTCGCGGCTATAAAAAAGGACGCTTTAGTTTTAATGTTAAAGGCGGTCGCTGTGAGGCATGTAAAGGGGACGGCATCATTAAAATTGAAATGCACTTTCTTCCGGATGTTTATGTACCATGCGAGGTTTGTCATGGAAAACGGTACAATCGTGAAACATTGGAAGTGAAATATAAAGGGAAAAATATTGCGGACGTGCTTGATATGACTGTAGAAGATGCATTGGAGTTTTTTGCCAATATCCCAAAAATTAAACGAAAAATCCAAACGATTTATGATGTTGGTCTCGGGTATATGAAACTTGGTCAACCGGCAACGACATTATCCGGTGGGGAAGCACAACGGGTTAAGCTTGCCTCCGAATTACATCGGCGTTCCAATGGCCGCACTTTGTATATTTTGGATGAACCGACAACCGGCCTTCATGCTGATGATATTGCTCGTCTCCTCGATGTTTTGCAACGACTTGTTGAAAACGGCGATACGGTGGTCGTTATTGAACATAATCTCGATGTGATAAAAACAGCGGACTATATTATTGATCTGGGTCCGGAAGGCGGGGATCGCGGCGGAACGGTTATTGCGAAAGGAACGCCTGAACAAGTGGCCAAAACAGATGTGTCTTACACCGGTTATTATTTGAAACGGGTTATCGAGAGGGACCGAGAACGGATGAAAAACATGATTCGGGAAAAAGAAGAACTACCAATACAATCATAATTACCAGATCAAAGCTAAACATTCATGTATAAAATATATATTAAACAGCATAAACCTGTTTCACTAATAGATGAAAAGGCATGGTAACTCAAGTTTTGATTACCATGCCTTTTTGTGTAAAGAAGTTTCTTTAATGTTGTCATCCATTGGGTTTTATATTGAAAATACCTATACTAGTTTTACAAGCTTGATATATTTAAAAAGTCTTTAATGAGAATACATATTTTTTACCGAATTGATTTGCACAATAAGTTTTAATTGTAGAAGATTTGTAAGTAACTTGAGTCTCCCACCTGATAAAGTCAATAAATATTCCTGCATGGAACATAAGAAATAGCATTAAAAACACGCATAAACTTTCTATTATCGGCGCTAAAAAATGGGAATTGCTATATTTACTATTGACATGTATAATTATTATAATAATTGGAATATGTGTTTTGCTTTTATTAAATTTATTCGTAACGACTTTTAGCAAAAGGAGGAATTACTCTGGAGAAAGTTGTGAATATCAAAAATTTAAGTAAAGCGTATCCCGGATTTTTGTTAGATAATGTTAACCTTGAATTGTTTGAGGGAGATATTATGGGATTGGTGGGTGAGAATGGTGCAGGGAAAACAACACTTATCAAGCTGCTGTTGAATCTTATAAATGCGGACAAGGGGGAAATATTGATTTTTGGGAAAAATTATGAAAATGAAGAGAAGTTTATTAAAAATAAAATTGGAATAGTATTTGATGAAAATTACTTACATGAGCTGTTGACCGCGAATCAATTCAATTATATAATGTCACAAATTTATGGAAACTGGGATAAAAATGTATACTATGATTATTTGGATAAGTTTAAACTGCCGCAAAATGTTAAAGTTAAAACGTTCTCCAAAGGGATGAAGGTAAAGCTGAATTTTTCAGTAGCCTTGTCAGTTCGCCCTAAATTACTAATTTTGGATGAGGCTACAAGTGGGTTGGACCCTATGATGAGAGTTGAGATTTTAGATGTCATAGAAAATTATGTTCATCAATATAAATGCACCGTACTTATATCATCCCATATTTTGTCAGATTTTGAGCGAATCGCCAATAAAATAACGCTTATTCACAAAGGCAGACTAATTTTTTCGGATAAAATTTCAAATATAACCCAGGAGGATAGTCTGGAGAATATTATGAGTAAACATATTAAGGGAGATTTTAAATGAAGGGATTAATTGTAAAGGATATATTAGTGCTCAGAAGTAAAATGAAAGTGTTTCCGTTTGTGATACTAATTCTTTTATCGGGCTTGGCTTTATACTTCTTTGGTTCCACCGGGGTGCTGATTTTAGATATTTTTTTGCCAATTTATTTTTGTGCTCTTACTATTCCAGTGTTTCAAGAAGATGATAAAGTAGGGTGGAACACATATGTTTCAGCCTCTCCGTTGTCTAAGAAAGTAATCGTAATTAGTAGGTATATTATTAGTTTTTCTATTATAGCTGCTATTGCGTTTGTATTGCTGATTGCAAATCTGATTTACTCTTTCTTTAGTGATTTTTCTATTTTAGTTCACCTATCCACGCTGCTCCTTTCAATTTTTATTGGATTTATATATTTGTCATTATTAATTCCTTCAATTTATTATAGCGGAAGTAACGGCGCTTCTACAGTTATGTTATTTGCAATTTTAGTAATGTCATTGCTTACGTTCCTTATAAACTCTAAAAAGTTTAACATCAATGCCATACTAGATATTTCTCCTTTGTTTTTAATTGCTGCTATGGTTTTATTTTTGTGCGGCATAATTTATTTATCTTTTCTCACATCACTAAAGATATTTACCAAATCTCTTACTGAATAAGAGAGCGATAAATGAACCACATATAGCAATAATTAAGCGAATCAGTATAATGAAAGCTATCCTGATTCGCTTAAGGGTCAGATTAAATTGCATTAAGCACTAAAAATAAAAAATTGATTTCCTTTTTGTGTATAAATTTATTAAAAAAATACTTTGGAAATATAAAGAAATATATTCCGATTATGAAAATGGAAAAATAATTTTCTTATAAATTTATAAAAAAATATTAGAAAAATGAAAAAATATAGAGGTAATTGCGATGTTCGTTATTCCTTGATTCCCAAAGGATAGAGAATACGCTGAAAAATATTTTCCCCACAGGAATAACGGAAAAATGCGGGCTTAAAGGTCTTTGGGTTACGAAAAATTCAATTTTACTCCCATAAAAAACAACAAAAAATGGACCCCTTGGTGTAAAATTAAGTTAACAAACAAATCAACTTAACGAACCAAAGGAGGATCCATTTATGGCTATTATACCACAACTTAGTCTTTTTGCGTGGGAAGAAATTGAAGAATTAGGAGATTTAGAACG
The DNA here is from genome assembly GCF_020554505.1 of Caldibacillus sp. 210928-DFI.2.18. Classification (NCBI taxonomy): domain Bacteria; kingdom Bacillati; phylum Bacillota; class Bacilli; order Caryophanales; family Bacillaceae; genus Caldibacillus; species Caldibacillus sp. 210928-DFI.2.18. The sequence goes on along the minus strand of NZ_JAJCHL010000011.1, from coordinate 36,651 downwards.
GCTTCGTCTTGTCATAGAGTACATTATCCAAGAAGATTGATTATCCGAGAAGAATTACTGTATGTCTTAAAAATACAGCAATTCTTCTTTTTTTCTTGGATAATCATTTGACACAAGTTTCAGTTTTTATTTTAGAAAATCTGGAATTCTATTTGATGGCTGAGAAGTATCTTTTTTCGTTACATTATTTGGGAACCATTTTTCATTCCACTCTTTTAAATGCCTGTTTACCGTGTCTTGAGAAATTTCTGCATAAATTTGAGTCGTCTGTAGAGATGCATGTCCTAAAAAGTTTTTAATCACAAGTAGAGGTACCCCAGCTTCAAGCATATGGCTTGCAGTTGTATGTCTCATAGAATGAGGTGGATAACTACTAGCAAGAAAAATGGACGGGTTTTCTTTTTTGGCAATGGTTATATATTTTTTAAATATACCTTCTATACAGGCAATGGTCATATATTCATGGGTTTGGCTTGAAAATATATGTCTTTCTGGTTTATCACTGATTTTTCTGTGATCAATATACTGCTTAAGCAAGGTGGCACATGCGGCTGGAATACCGATACGGCGGCTTTTTCCGCCTTTCCCCTTAATATTTAGTGTAGCACCCTTTGGTTGAAACTGAAGATTTCCGACCGTAAGGTCACAAATTTCTTGTGCACGCGCTCCACTTGCATACATAAGACTGAGCAAAATTTTATCTCTGAGGCCAATTTCCCGATTTTCATTAGGAAGGGATAAGAGTATTGTAACTTCCTGACGAGTAAGAATAGCTCTTTGCTTTTGTTGGGTTTTCTTCATAGGAATCTTATTTACACTATTCCTGAAAACAGAAGCTGCAGCAAAATTCCGGTTTTGTGCATAAGCAGAAAAGGAAGCTATTGCAGACAACCGTTGGTTTTTAGTAGAAGCACTGCAGCCACGTATCGATTCAATCCATGTAAAAAAATCTGTTAATGTTTTATAATCAAGCTTGTCAAAGGTAATCTTGTCAGCCTCTATTCCCTTCTCTTTGTACATGAATTCGATCAGCAGACGAAATGCATATTTATAGGATTTGACTGTATTTGGACTTGAACCTATGGAACAAGGAAGATAGGTGGTAATATAAACGTCAAGGAGACTTAAAAAATCAGATGCTTTATTCATCATAATCCACCTCCGGGAAAACCTGTAATGTGTAATCCTCAAACAGTTCTATAGCTTCCGGATATAATTCGCTGCTGAATTTCAAATAACTCTCCGTTTCTTTAAGACTATCATGTCCCAGATATATAGATAAGTAGGGGACAGATGCGTCAATTGAACGCCCTGACTTTTCAGCTTCTGCAAATGATTTGAAAGCAAACACATGCCGTAGGCAGTGAAGGCATGGACCACGTTCCTGTTTTGCTCTACCTTTCATCGATATGCCGGCATATTTCAGTATGGTATTGAACTTATTACGGGCAGCTTTAACAGAAAATGGTACTGCCTGTATTGCACTGGGGAACAGTAGTGCTTCAGCCTTTCCTATCAACCCCATTGCTAAACAGTATTTATTTAAGATCGAAATCAAAGTCTGATGCATGGGTACTAGCCGTTGCTTGTCTCCTTTTGTCTGTTTTAGAATGAGGATTCCACCATTGAGATCTACATTCTTCATCTTCAAAGCTAGAGTTTCCCCTACGCGTAACCCACAGCCATACATGATTCGGAGCATCATTGGAAACTCAAGCTGGATAAATGGATTCGGTTGGCTCTTTGTAAGGGTAATATTATCAGATAATGTAAAAATCCTTTTCAGTTCCTCATCAGTAAAAATATACGGAACATAGTCATCTGTAACCTTAGGTATTGGCGGCATAAAAACCCTAATTCCAATACTGCTTAAATACCGGAGAAACAGTCGTATAACTATAACCTCATTGGCAATGGAACTGCTTTTTCCAGATAAACTTTTTACCCATTCGCTTATTACATTTTCAGAAACCTCCTTATGTTGAAATAGTCTCTCGGAATTCACCGAGCTAGTTGGGACAAAGAATTCACTGTCCCATTAATAGAAGTTCCCTCCTACTTTTTCGTAGGAGTTTTAATTTTATTCAATATTTTAACATCTATAAAATTGTTAAAATGTTGTCACATAAATCGTGAAAAAACACTTGACTTTTCAAAATGTCCCTAAAAATTGCGGTTGAAGGAACAATTTTTCCTTACAAACCAAGATTGAGGTGGACATATGAAACCGATCTTCTCTTCCCATGCAACATATCAAGATTTTGTCATGACAAGACTCCAAGAACACTATGGCGGTAGTGGGATTCTTGTTCTAGTCAACAAGGATTGGCCGACTATTAAAAAACTTTGGATAACGGATCTCTCCCAAATGACAAATACCCTAAGCAATGAATATGGGGTTAAAGGTCCTTTACCAAGAGACCCATCCTCTATGATGCGTTCTTATTTACTCTTGATTTTAACTAACCCAACCATGAGTATTACAAAATGGGTAGACGAATTACGCCGAGTTCCACTTTATGCCATTCTTAGTGGATTTGAACCAGGAAATACGCCCGGTATTGGAACGTTTTATGACTTCTTTAAACGTTTATGGGGTTCAAAAAGTAAAAACCGGACCCATAAACGGAAAAGTAAAAATTCAAGAGCACGAAAGCCGAAAAAGGGAAAGAACGGTCAAAAGGCACCAACCGCTACATCTGGTCGAGTGAAGCGACTTGTTGAATGGATCCTTCCTCGCATGGATCAAAAAAAGGAGTTACCATGCGACCGTCTATTTGATTTCTTCCATTCTCAAATCCTTACAGTCTCAGCTCGGCTGGGCTTACTGGGAAACACAGATCAACTTAACGTTGCTGGTGATGGAACACCACTTGTAACCGCAGCCAAAATCCGAAGTAAACCAACATGTAAATGTCAGGCTGAAGGAATAAAAAACTGTTCGCATCCACGTATTTATTCACAGCCAGATATTAATACTGGTTGGGATAGTCATCGGAAAAAGTTTTTTAACGGTTATCACCTATACATGATTAGTGCAAGTGACAGTCCTTATGACTTGCCACTATATCCAAGACTCCATTTAGCTTCAAATCATGATTCGGTCAGCTTTATTATTAGTTGGGTAGAATTTTCCCAACGGTTTCAACTTGGTTCCATTGATAAAATCCTTCTTGATGCTGCTCATGATGCCGAGGCGATTTATCAACTAATCAATCATAGTCAGGCAGAACCGATTATTGACTTAAACAAACGAAGTAAAAAACGAATTGAAACAGGTAGCGATATAGAGCTTTCCCCTGCAGGTACACCAATTTGTCCCATTGGGTTACAAATGAAACCCAATGGCTATGATCAAACACAAAACCGTCAAAAATGGCGTTGCCCTTTAGCTTGTGGAACAAAGAATACATGTAAGACACCTTGTTCGTCTGCCAAATATGGTAGAACTTATCATACGCATCCAAAAGATAATCCCAGATTGTTTCCAAAAACGCCACGGGAGACGGATAAATGGAAATGCATGTATAAACGCCGTACTTCCATTGAGCGTTCGAACAAACGAGAGAAAGTCGACTACCATTTGGAAGCAGGTAGGCACCGTTCCTCAATGATGTGGTATATACGCATTTATGGGATTATGACGTGTCAACATATAGATGCTTGGTATTCTAATCAACATGATGAATTACGTTTCCTAGAACGAAAAATATTCCCTGCAACAGCCTAGTTATCAGATTTTTAAAAAGTAATAACGCTAGGTTTATTTGGCATGCACTTTTTTAAAAAAGCCATAAAATGAATTTTTTAAATAGAAAGCAGGGCCCGTTTATCGTTGTTTTTTATAAATTGCCATCACTCCTTTCTAAAATTCCGAGAGTGTATAATATGTTTAGATTCCTTTTTCAAGGTAATTTCCAATTCTAATTTTAGTAATGTTCTTTGATAACTTCATAGATGTTCGTTCAGATTGTGGGGGGCTAGCCCCCCACAATCTGAAAAAATTTGGTCAAAAGGGTGGACTTTTCGTGATGTCCCTAGATAATGATATTAGGATCATTTGGGGAAATTCTTTGCCCTCCTGTAGCCTTTGACTACTACTATAGTCTGTTTCCCCAGTTCTTGTTTGAACTTCTAACCCGCAGGCTGTTCCCTCTGGCAGCCCATGCTGGAAGTTGCAGCTTCCAGGCAGCTCATGGACCAGAGTGAGTTCTAATAAGCGAGGGTGATTGACCTACAAGTACACTGGGGACATCCCGAAGAGTCCTTCCCTTGATCCTAGATTGAAAGGAGGTTAACCCCATGAAATTATTTGTTGGAATAGACGTTAGCTCTCAAGACATGAAGGCTTGTATCATGTCCTTTGATGGAGAAACATTAGCTTCTCTCACCGTCGATAATAATTTAATTGGGGCTTCTTATCTACGAGATCAAATTGTAGATATTGCCCAAAAACATGTGATTCAAGAGATTGTGATAGGTATGGAGGCCACCTCAGTTTATAGTTGGCATCCAGCCATGTTCTTTCATGAAGATGAATCGTTAAAAAGGTTTCAAACAAAAGTCCTTACGATAAATCCTAAGCTGATTAAAAAATTCAAAGAATCCTATGTCGATTTGGATAAAACTGACCATATTGATGCTTGGATTATCGCTGATCGACTTCGCTTTGGACGCCTTCGTCAATCGGTCGTCATGCAAAACCAATTTATTGCCCTCCAAAGATTAACAAGAATGAGATATCATCTCGTTCACAATTTAACACGAGAAAAGCAGTATTTTCTTGAACACCTGTTTTACAAATGCAGTTCCTTTACAACTGAGGTTGAAAGCTCAGTGTTTGGAAATGCCATAATGGAGCTGTTGTTAGAGCAGTACAGCTTAGATGAAATTAGCGCAATGGACATTCAAGACCTGGCTGAATTTCTCCGGATAAAGGGCAAAAATCGGTTTACTGACGCCGAATATGTGGCAAAGTCCATTCAAAAGGCTGCGAGGTCTTCCTATCGATTATCGAAATGTGTAGAAGACTCCATCGATCTTTTATTAGGGACTTCCATTGAGTCCATTCGCAGTGTTACCAAGCAAATCAAGGAACTGGATAAAGCCATTAAAAAGCTATTAGATGGTATACCGAATACTATACAAACGATTCCTGGAATTGGACCTGTTTATAGTGCTGGTATTTTAGCAGAAATTGGACAAATAGAACGTTTTGACAACCAAGCCTCAGTAGCTAAATATGCCGGTTTGACATGGAACAAGCACCAATCAGGATTGTTTGAGGCTGAGGAAACCAAGATGATACGTTCAGGAAATCGTTATCTTCGTTATTACCTAGTTGAAGCTGCCAACTCGGTACAGCGAAACGAGCCTGAATATCGGGCATACTACCTAAAAAAGTATCACGAGGTTCCCAAGCACCAACATAAAAGAGCACTCGTCTTAACCGCAAGAAAACTTGTGCGTTTGATCGATACGCTGCTACGTAACGATCAAATTTACACGCCTAGAAGGAAGGTGAATAAATAAGGAATAACCCTTTACTTAATCCTTCTAATTTCCAGTAAATGGTAATTTTTACTGGGTTTCTTTAGTGTTGTCTTTTTAAGGTTAATTGCTAAAAAAATTTCCAATTCCTTAGATTTTTGGACTTGACATATTACCGCAGGACTATACAATATTTAGGTACACTTTTATTGTATAGGAGAATTATGATTATTCGAGAAAAAAGACAAAAAATGAAGTGATTAAGCAACTTTTTGTGATTTTTTTCGGATAATCAATCTTCTTGGATAATGAGCCTTATCTTAGTTCTCGGATAAGGCTCATGTTAGGCGATATTGGTTAAAAGCAGACAGTAAAAACGGACGAATTGGTGTAAAATATTGTGATGAATTATTTAGTCTTGAAAGGGAATTTAAACACTTATCCCCAAGTAAACGAAGAAAAAAACGCAAAAAACACTCGAAACCGTTAGTTGATGAATTTCTTGCTTGGGTTGAAAACTCACCATTCTACGGAAAAAATGCGCTCGCTAAAGCAGCTGAATACACGCTAAATCGAGCGAATGGACTAAAAGCATTCTTGGATGATGGACGAATAGAAATTGATAACAATCCCGCTGAGAATGCCATCCGTCCGAATGTAATTGGTCGAAAAAATTGGTTATTTTCCGTAAGTGAAGCTGGTGCGAAAGCAAACGCAATCTGTCTAAGTATCGCAGAAACAGCTAAAGCGAATGGAGTAGATTTCTACCAGTATCTAGTGAAGTTACTGAGAGACCTACCAAATTTAGATATTCATAGAAATCCAGAAATTATAAACAACTATTTGCCTTGGTCAAAAATGATCCAAGCAGAGTGTGTAAAATAACCGTAAATCTGATTAAAAAATCATGGTTTTACGGTTATTTGTCGTACGTACCCTGAAGGTGCGTTTATTTTTTATTTCGGGCTTACTGTTCAATTAAGAAGTTGGAGGATAATAGGAAACTACACAGGGAGTTGCGCAGAAGAAAGTGGAGAGGGGAACTTCCAAAGCTTCGGATGTTTGCATGGAGAAGTTCAAAGTGTGAACCCGTACACGTAGCCCTTCCAAATAAATGGTTTTATAAAGAGAAAGGTCTTGTTTCTCTTGAGAATATTTACAATGAACATCACCCCCAGCGGGGATAATCATGGAGGAGCCGTATGCGATGACCCGCACGTACGGATCTGTGAGAGGCGCATGAGATAAATTCATGCGCCTACTCTATTTGTATAAAGGAATTAATTTCAAATAGTTTTATATTGAAAATGCATATATTGCTTTTACAAACTTGATTTGTTCAAATAGTTTTATATAAGAGAGCTTTATAAATAAAATTTATTCTATGCTGCTTTGGCTGTCTTGACTTGCCATAATGCGCGATACTAATTGGTTATTCATATCGTAAAGCATCGATTGGGTCTAAATTCGATGCTTTATTAGCAGGTAAGATGCCGAATATGATACCGATAAACATCGAGAACAATAATCCGATTAAAACGACCGGCAATGAGACAATTATCGGAAACCCGATTATCGACGAAACCAAATAGGCAACACCAGCACCAAATAAAATCCCAATCGTCCCGCCGATTAACGTTAATGTCATTGCTTCGACTAAAAACTGAAATAAAATTTGCCCTCTTGTCGCACCCAAAGCCATCCGGGTACCTATTTCACGGGTACGCTCGGTAATGGAAACAAGCATAATATTCATGACGCCAATTCCACCGACTAATAAAGAAACTCCGGCAATACATCCAATAATCAGGGTCATAATGGATGTAATTTGGCCAATCCCTTCAGCAATTTCTTCCATGTTTGTCACTTGGTAGGCTTCCTCTGTTCCATGAATTTGATTTAATAATTGTGCTGCTTTCTTTCCTGCTTCTTGCAATTTCTCAGTATTTTCAGCTTGAATCGTTATGGAACTGATTTTGTTGTTACCGGTGATCGTCCGCCAAGTTTTCCAAGGAACATATACTTCATTAGAACTAAATGATGCCAACAACCCGGTTGGTTTTTCTAAAACACCGACAACTTCAAAAGGCTGTGATTGAACATAAATAATTTTTCCTAACGGCTCCTCTTTTTCAAATAATTCCTTGCTAAGACCTGAACTGATTACAGCCGCACGTCCGCCCCCTAAAAAATCTGATGGCAGTAAATTTCTTCCGCTCGATACGTTTAACTCGTTTACTTCAATGTACGTTTGGTTAATACCGGAAATAGATGACTCAATTGTATTTTCCCGGTAGCGAACATTGCCAAATTCATCACTGGATGTCACAATTTTTGAAATTTCCGGGATTGTTTCAATGGCACGGATATCGTCTTCCGTAAACGGTGACCAAAGAGCATCCGGATTTTCCTTCATTTCTTCTTCAGAGGGGGAGTAAGATAAAGAAACCGTATTTCCGGAACCAACAATTAGTGATTTGAGCTTTTCCGTTCCCCCTTGACCAAGTGCGACAATGAAAATGACGCTCGATACACCAATAATTATGCCAATCATTGTTAAAACTGAACGCATTTTATGAACAAAGATGGAGGAGAAAGCAATTTTAATATTTTCGACAATACTCATAGGATCTCTCCTCTATTTTCTTGATCAATATCTTGAACGATGTACCCGTCACGTAATAAGATTAACCGATTGGCATAGCTGGCCACTTCTTCTTCGTGCGTAACAACAATTACGGTAGTCCCGTCTTCTTTATTTAACATAGTAAATAGCTCCATAATCTGTTCGCTTGTTTTTGTATCGAGAGCACCGGTCGGTTCATCAGCCAGGATCAGATCGGGTTTATTGACAATGGCTCTGGCAATTGCCACCCGTTGTTTTTGGCCACCTGACAGCTCATTGGGTAAGTGTAACATCCGATCCCCGAGTCCAACTTTCTCTAAAGCTTCTTTTGCTCGTTCTTCCCGCTCTTTCTTTTTAACTCCGGCATAAATCATCGGAAGTTCAACATTTTTCAACGCATTTAATCGCGGTAACAAATTAAATTGTTGAAAGACAAAGCCAATCGCCCGGTTGCGAATTTTTGCCAGTTCATGCTCTTTATACTGCAAAACCTCTTTCCCGTTTAAAAAATATGTACCCTCAGTCGGTCGATCGAGAAATCCAATAATATTCATTAAAGTGGATTTTCCGGAACCGGACGGGCCCATAATTGAGATAAATTCTCCTCTATTAATCTTTAAATCAATTCCGTTTAGAACAAGAACATCTTCATTCCCTAGTGAATAACTTTTTTTAATAGAAGCCAATTGGATCATTTTACAATCACTTCCATGCCATCTTGAATGTCATCGGACGGGTCTTTAATGACTTTATCTTTCTTGGTAACCCCATCTTTAATTTCAATGGATTCGAGTGAGGCGTTGCCAACTTTTACTTCTTTTCTTACAGCTTTTCCATTTTTAACAATGAAAACATAACTTTTTTCCCCGTCTTGTTTAACAGCAGTTAATGGGAGAGTTTTAGCCGTGTATTCATTGGCGGTGATTTCAATAATCATTTGAAACCCGGGCTTTAACTCAATATTTTGATCGGTTACTTCAATTTCGATCGTATATTGAACGCCGCTTTGTGCACCTGAATCTTGTAAACCGGTCGACTCTTCGGGTAAATATGAAATACTTTTCACTTTCCCTGACCATGTCTTATCAGGAACTGTGTCCGCAGTTAGTTTAACCGCTTGTCCTTCATTAATTTTCAGCGCATCATATTCTGAAACTGAGCCAACAACGATAAATTGACCGATTGAACCAATTTTCATGATCGGTTCGGGGATTTCCGAATTTGTTTTAAACTGGGCATCCTCATTTATCTCAATGATTTTACCGGCAATATCACTAACAACTTTCAAATCGGCTAACTGTTGGTTAATATTGTCTTTTTGTAATTGAGCTTGCTTTAATTCAAGTTTTGCTTGTTCCAACTGAAGATTTACTTGATCACGTTCTTTCTTTAATGTTTCATCATCTTTATTGTCTTTTAAAAGTTTATCTATTTCCTTTAGCTGTTTTTGTGTATCTTCAATTTGTAAATTAACCGACTGGATTTGCAACTCATTTTGTTTTTGTTCCATTAAAAGCTGGTCACTTTTATAGGTGAAAAGCGGGGTTCCTGCTTGAACATCGTCACCAACTTTTACTGAGATATCTGCAATCTTTCCTTTCGTTGCATCATAGTAAATCGACTGTTCGTTTGCCAGTTTTAATGTTCCTTGTGAGATAACATTTTCGGATAATTTTTCCTCCTTAACGGAAGCAACTTCAACTTCAATATTATTACCGGAAGCTTTTATTAGATTAAAAGAAAACAAGGTTGCAATAATGGCGATAATTCCAATGGTTATCCATAGTTTTTTATTTTTCATCAATAAACACCTTTCACTTACTTATAGAATAGAAACAATGACCGATTCAGATAATGCTTCTTAGGCCCATCCGATTATGGAGAAAAAGATCGTTAACATGTAAAAACCGATGGAAACACCCCATGCTAATCCTTTGGAAAAAGATGCTACTTTCTGTAATCCAATTGCCGATAATATGACACTCCAAATGGAAAAAACTTCAATATTATCAAATACTGCCTTTAGTGCACCATCAGCGGGGATCAATGTAGTAAGACTAGTGAACGTAGTAGTTGACGACCCGGTAATGACCATGCCAATTCCGTTTACAATCATGCCTAAAGCAGTTAGGATCAATAAATATACATTCATTGAAAACAGCTGGCGGAACGATACATTCGAACGTGCTAACCTTGCAATCAACAAATAAACAAGCGTACCAATAAACGCAGTTACAATAGGTACAATCACACCGGCAATAATAGAACCGATTACTAAAAATGGTTTAATCAGGGCCAACTCGTCCGCCGATATACCTTCAGTTCCTAATTCGGTATTGGTTGTAACAATGATCATTCCAATGCTAAACACAAGAATAATCATTAACAATGGTCCCCAGATTTTCGGTTTTTCTTTTATTCTGGCAAAATGTTCGCTTGGACTCCAAAGAATCCCCCATAGACTTGGACTCTTCTTTTCAATTTCATTTGTTTCTAATCTTTCTTCCACAACAATCCATCCCTTCTTTATGGTTTACTCTAATTTTTACGGATTTGAAGAAAAAAGGTTTCAAACCCGTATGATTTATTTTAAAGGTACTAATAACTTGATATTGCCATAATCGTGCAGCGATCTGATTGATACAGCTGTTTTATCATCAATTTCTTCAATTCAAAAAATTTTTTCATTTCCAATCCTCCATTTAGATACGTATTAAAGCTCTATTCTTACTATAAAGCCTAACGTAACTGTAGGTTCAAGAGGAAATTTAATCGAAAAAAAATTGTTTTTTGATGAAACTGATTTAAAAAAAGAATTGCCCGCTCTCTAGCGAATTTTACAGACTGTCCCTTTGCTTTAAAAAACACTACATGATAAAAGAATTTTAAACAACATAAGCTATTTCCATGAAACTTTTCGGTTTGAATTACGTAAAAAGTATAAATAAATGAGAGATTTTGTAAAGGACGTGAAAAATATGAAGGAAGAACGGAAGAAAATTTTAGAAATGGTCAAGACAGGCCAAGTCAGTATTGAAGAAGCGGAAAAATTGTTGGAAGAACTCGAAAACATGGAGTCACTAAAAGAAGAAAAAAAAGCGAAAATGGCTGAAGAATTATCAAAAATTGAAGCATACAAATCCAGTCATGAACAAAATGAGAAGGAGACTTTTCATCAGTCAGGTTCTACAAAAACATCAACGTTTGCCAAGGAAGCAAAAGACACATTGTTCAATTTGTTTGAAGGAGCAATGAAGAAAATAAAGGAAATGGACTTGGATTTCCATCATTCGGTCAATGTTTCACACGTATTTCAACAAAATGAAAACAAGTTTAAAGATGTGTTTATTGAAATTCCAAATGGTTCTGTACAGCTGATTGTATGGGATCATTCCGACGTCCGTGTGGAATGTGAAGGGAAAGTGTATCGCGAGGAAGATCCTGTTCAAGGGAAAGAGCGATTTTTAGAAAATATTGAGTTTCGTGTCGATCAAGAGGCCCTTGCTTTTTTAGCTAAAGAGAAATTCATGAAGGTTGACACAAAAGTTTTCTTACCACAAAGCATTTATAACAAAGTAGCGATTAAACTGTTTAACGGCACGATTAGCGGGGAAGGCGTTAAAGGGAAAAAAATTAATTTTCAAACGTCCAATGGAGGCATCCGATTAGAAAGTTGTGAAGCAGAAAAGGCAGATCTTGAAACTGTGAATGGAACGATAAACTTGACCCAATGTAAAATAGATGATGCGGAAACGGAAACAATGAACGGTAAGGTGACGATTGACGGTTCCTATCAAAAAATCGAAGCAGAAACAATAAGCGGTTCAATTTCTGTTCGGATTAGTAAACCGGCACCGCAATCGGTTAAGTTATCAAGTGGGGCAGGCAGTATCCATGTAAGAATCGCTAATGATTTACCGGTAAGCGGAGAGGTTAAATCCAATTTTGGCAATGTTCAAGTTGATTTATCCAATCTATATAAAATTGACGAGAAAAAGGAAATGATTCAAAAAGTCATCAAGTTTGATACAACAGCAGAATTACAAAATAAAATGTATTTATTTGCAGAATCGAAAACGGGTTCGGTTACTGTTCAACCGTATTAAAAGAATTGGCTAAAACAACTCTTCTCTCAACTTTTTATTATTTAATAAAGTTGAGAGGGAGTTTTTTAATTTTGTACTTATAACGTTTTTGTTTCGGGTTCTTCTTTGGTTTCAGGAAAAAACATGGTAAAATGGAACATACAAAGAGTTAAGTAATAGACAAATTGAAGCCTAAGTGAGGGAGTTCATACATGTCAAAAGTGACCATCAAGGATATTTTAAATAAATTTAAATTAGAATTGATCAGTGGGGAAGAGGGCATCAATCGTCCAGTAACGACAAGTGATATTTCCCGTCCTGGACTCGAAATGGCCGGATTTTTTGATTATTATCCGGAAGATCGTTTGCAGTTATTAGGAAGAACTGAATTGACATTTTTTTCCATGCTAAATGAAGAAGATCGCATCGTCCGGATGCAGCGGCTATGTACTGATGTCACCCCGGGGATTATTATTACACGTGGGCTGGAAATCCCGGAAGAATTAATTGAGGCTTCCGAGCAAGAAGCAGTACCGGTTATGCGTTCAAATTTGAAAACGACACAATTAGTCAGCCGATTAACAAATTATTTGGAAATTGCGCTTGCTCCGACAATTGCTATTCATGGTGTGTTGGTTGATGTATACGGCGTTGGTGTTCTTATTACCGGTCAAAGTGGAGTTGGTAAAAGTGAAACAGCTTTGGAACTTGTGAAACGGGGGCATCGGCTTGTTGCAGACGATTGTGTGGAAATACGCCAAGAAGATCAAGAATCGCTAGTAGGAAATTCACCCCCACTCATAGAACATCTTCTTGAAATTCGCGGACTCGGTATCATTGATGTCATGACTTTATTTGGTGCCGGAGCTGTTCGATCCTATAAGAGAATAACGATGTGCATCCATTTAGAAAACTGGGATCAAAATAAACGTTATGACCGGTTGGGACTCGATGAAGATAAAATGAAAATTTTTGATGTTGAAATTCCGAAATTGACCATCCCGGTTCGTCCCGGAAGAAACTTGGCTGTTATTATCGAAGTGGCGGCCATGAACTTTCGTTTGAAAAGAATGGGTGTCAATACAGCAAAGCAATTCACCCAAAGGCTCCAAGAAACGATTAAAGATCATGATCATGATGATTAACATACCTGTTCAATTCTGTACGCAATGCTCTTTATTTTAATCAGAAATAATTTTAAAACTGATTGTTGTTTGTTACAATTAGTGAAATGACAGGGAAGTTCTCTCTCGTCAAACTGTTTCTTTTTGAAACGTATAAACGTAAAGAAGGAGTTGTTGAGATGCTTTATCATGTTCAGCCCTTAAATCCGGTGGCCTTAGAGCTTGGCCCTTTATCAATCCGATGGTACGGAATCATTATTGCTTTAGGCATTGTAATTGCATATATATTAGCAACCCGTGAAGGAAAGAGACGAGGTCTTCCGGATGAAATTTTCGCTGATCTTTTACTTTGGGCCATTCCGATTTCCATTATTTGTGCCAGAATTTATTATGTTCTTTTCAAATGGGACTATTATTCGGTTAATCCGGGGAAAATAATTGCCATTTGGGAAGGCGGAATTGCCATCCATGGTGCCCTAATTGGGGCGATCGTTACCGCTGTCGTTTTTTGCCGGAAACGAAATATCTCTTTTTGGAAATTAGCTGATATTGCCGCACCAAGTATTATCATTGCTCAAGCGATTGGCCGGTGGGGGAATTTTATGAACCAAGAAGCCCATGGGGGACCGGTTACTCGCGAATTTTTGGAAGGCTTGCACTTACCTGATTTTATCATTAATCAAATGTATATAAACGGTTCCTATTATCATCCAACCTTTTTATATGAATCGCTCTGGAGTTTGCTTGGTTTTATACTTTTACTTCTATTAAGAAGAGTTAATTTGAAACAGGGAGAAATCTTTTTAGCTTACGGAATTTGGTATTCAATCGGTCGCTATTTCATTGAAGGGCTTCGAACCGACAGTTTATATTTTTTCGATACAGATATACGAGTGGCTCAGCTCGTTTCTGCTGCTGTTATCATTATTTCACTTGCCTTAATTATTTTTAGAAGGACGAAACATAATATTCCGCGTTATTTAGATTAAAATCATTTTCATGGTCAATCCGATAAGGGGGGAGTAGTATCTTGTTAAATTCGGTAAAGCAAGGGATTATGAATGGGTTACATACCACTTGGACATTGGGAAAAGTTATTTTTCCGGTAACCTTAATCGTCTCTTTGTTACAATATACTCCTGTACTTCCGTGGTTATTTGACAAGTTGGCACCATTTATGTCCGTTTTCGGTTTGTCGGGTGAGGCGGCCATCCCTCTTGTACTGGGTAATCTATTAAACTTATATGCGGCAATCGGCGGGATTTTAACACTTGAACTCACTGTTAAAGAAGTATTTATTATTGCAGTTATGCTTAGTTTTTCCCATAATTTACTAATTGAAACAAGTGTGGCATTAAAATCAGGTGTTAAACTCTGGGTCGTTTTATCTGTTCGGATCGGTTTAGCATTGGTTGCAGCCTTTATTATCAATTTGGTTTGGCCGGGCGGGAGTGAAATGGTCCAATATGGTTTAATAACAGCAAATGAAACAGCACCGGTTGGTATGGCGGCTATTTTTCTTGCTGGCTTACAAAAAGCCGTATTAGGTACTCTTCAGTTGGCGATGATTGTAATTCCATTAATGATCGGCATTCAAATTCTTAAAGATTTAAAATGGTTGAATGTATTTACCGGATGGATGGCTCCCGTTACCCGTGGATTAGGGATGAATGAAAACACGGCATTGGTTTTGACGGCCGGCTTAATTTTCGGTTTAGCCTATGGGGCAGGTGTATTATTGCAAGCCGTGAAAGAGGATGGTGTCAGCAAAAAAGATGCGACATTGGCATTTATTTTTCTCGTTGCGTGCCATGCTGTCGTTGAAGATACATTGATTTTTGTTCCATTAGGTATCCCGGTTTTTCCTTTATTTATAATTCGTTTATGTACGGCAATTGCTTTAACACTCATTGTCAGCAGGATCTGGAATCGGATGGAACTAGCAGCAAAAAGAAAGGGAATCTCTTATGAAACAAAATATTGATACGATTTTATTTGATTTAGACGGGACATTAGTTAACACATATGAACTTATTTTGCAATCGTTTCTTTATACTTTTCATCAATTTGGTTTCGATGAATTGAAGAGGGAAGACTGTTACAAATTTATTGGACCAACTTTACTTGAATCGTTCTCATCAGTTGCACCGGATAAAGCGGAAGAAATGATCCATTACTATCGAACATTTAATAAAAAACATCACGATAAACTTGTTCGTGAGTTTCCGGGGGTTCTCGAGACAATCGATACGCTTTCCAAACAAGGATATAAGCTCGGTGTTGTTTCTACGAAAGTACGAGAGATGGTTTTTAAAGCGTTGGATAAAGCCAACTTAACTCCATATTTTCCTGTAGTGATCACATTGGACGAAGTTGAGAAGGCAAAACCGGATCCGGAACCGCTAAATAAAGCGATGCACTTGTTAGGGGCAAAACCGGAAAACACGTTGATGGTCGGCGATTCTTACCATGACATATTGGGGGCGAAAAATTCCGGCACTGGATCCGTTGGAGTTGCTTGGACAATTCAAGGGACAGACTACTTAAAGAAGTATAATCCGGATTTTTTAATTAATGATATGCGCGAGTTATTGGCAATTGTTGGAGTGAAATAATTTATGCGGAAAACGACCCGTTACCCGATTCAAGGAGCCAATTCATTATGGCAAATATATAAAACTGTGTCTTTTTGGAAGGTATTTAAAAACGTCATCGTTATTTTGATTGCTCGTTATACACCGTTCATGTCCTGGAAAGTTTGGATGTACCGTAAGTTTTTAAAAATGAAGGTGGGCGATCATACGGCTTTTGCGTTTATGGTCATGCCGGATATAATGTTTCCGGAAAAAATTAATGTTGGTAAAAATACGATTATTGGATATCATACGACGATTTTGGCACATGAATATTTGATTGATGAGTATCGATTAGGAGAGGTTCGAATTGGGGATGAGGTCATGATCGGTGCCAATTCAACAATACTGCCGGGAGTAGAAATTGGTGACCGGGCAACGGTTTCTGCAGGGACGCTTGTGAACCGGGATGTTCCTCCGGGCTCGTTTGTCGGTGGAAACCCGATGCAGGTTATTTATACAAAAGAAGAGATGGATAAAAGAAGAAACCGTGGGCTTTTGACCGATCCTTTAAATAAATAAGTTTTTACATTAAAGTGATGTTGAATGCGGGACGAAGAATCTTCCAGTAGTGGCTTTTTCCGAGCACGAAGAAAATGATACTTTTCCGGCTGTGTGCTTCTCTACTGCTTTATTACATCATTATATAAATACATCATGATTTTTGGAGGATGTTTTGTGAGTAAAAATGTAAGCAATAATCATATTGATGGTAATATTTTAATGTTCAATCCTTCAGGGGAATTTTTCTTTTCAAAGGGAATTGCAGCATTTGAAAGGAATGATTTGGTAAAGGCAAAAAAGTATTTGGCTCGTGCTTGGAAATTTGAACCAACTGAGCCAATTATTGCTTGCCAACTTGCCATTGTTTTAACTGAAATGAGTGAATATGATTCTTCTAATAAAATTTTACTGAAAGTGCTCAGTGAAATCGATCCATACATGGTTGAATGTCACTACTTTTTAGCAAATAATTATGCCTATATTGGTAATTATATGGAAGCGAAGAAACATGTCAAACAATATTTGAAATCAGCTCCAAATGGGGAATATACAAGTGATGCACAGGAATTATTGGAAATCATATCTCTTGAAGCGGATGAAATAAAAACGACTTGTTTGACAGAAAATCATATGGAGTATGAAGATGAACTGATTGAAAAACAGGAACATTCGCGAAAATTAATGGAAGACGGTGATTTTGATGGAGCAGTTCCGTTATTAGAACAAATGATTCGTGAGTACCCAAATTTTTGGCCTGCGTATAATAATCTGGCATTGGCCTATTTTTATCAAGGAAAATCCAAAGAGTCTGTTGAGATACTCCAACGAGTGTTGGAAGAAAACCCGGGAAACTTACATGCATTATGTAATCTGGCGGTACTTGATTTTTATAAAGGAAAGAATGTAAAGCCGTTATTAGATATATTAAAAAAAGTTTATCCCATTTCTGTTGATCATCGTTATAAATTAGGTGTTACTTTGTTAATTTTAGAACAATATGAACTTGGCTATCATTGGCTCAAGAAAATTTTACATGACGGCAATGAAGTTGAGGGTATTTTTTATTATTGGTTTGCCTATGCCGCCTATAAGATGGGAAAAATGAACTTAGCAGAAAAAGCATGGAAGAAGCTCTTGTTAGAACATCCGGAAAAGGACGGGCAGGAACCTTGGAAACATGAAGAAATACCAATGTTTACGAAATGATTGAGCATAATAGTGGTAAAATGTTTGAAATTTATGTAGTATCAAGAACTACAGGGGCACTTGAAGCTGTTGCAAATTTGTAGTAGTGAATCCTGATGGTTCCATCAATTTTTAAGACATTTAATTGGTGTCAATCTATTGAGCTTTAGGGACATAACGCATAACGAACAGAAAATCTGTTCAAACTGTCCATAAAAAGATTCTCATCGATAAAACGAATTCGAAAACCGATTAAACCGTCCATAACAATACCTGATACCATATCACTGGAATACGAGGAGTGTGTAGAATGTCAGAGGATAAAATTTATGATGTAATAATAATTGGGGCAGGTCCTGCAGGTATGACTGCAGCTGTCTATACATCCCGTGCCAATTTGTCGACCTTAATGATTGAACGGGGTGTACCGGGTGGACAAATGATGAATACAGAAGAAGTAGAGAATTATCCCGGTTATGATTCAATTTTAGGTCCGGACCTTTCTAATAAAATGTTCGAACATGCGAAAAAATTTGGTGCCGAATACGCATATGGCGATATTAAAGAAATTATTGACGGGAAAGAATTTAAAATAGTGAAAGCCGGCTCAAAAGAGTTTAAGGCAAGAGCCATCATCATTGCGACCGGTGCCGAATATAAAAAACTCGGTGTCCCGGGAGAAAATGAACTGGGCGGACGCGGTGTTTCGTACTGTGCAGTCTGTGACGGTGCTTTTTTCAAAAATAAACAATTGGTGGTCGTCGGTGGTGGTGACTCTGCTGTTGAAGAGGGCGTATACTTAACGAGATTTGCTGAAAAGGTAACGATTGTACACCGGCGTGATCAGTTGCGGGCACAAAAGATTTTACAAGATCGCGCATTTGCTAATGAAAAAGTAGACTTTATTTGGAATCATACAGTTAAGGCGATTAACGAAAAGGATGGCAAAGTCGGCAGTGTTACCTTAGTTTCTACTGTTGATGGCACTGAAAAAGGATTCCCTTGTGACGGCGTATTTATTTATATTGGGATGATCCCTTTGACAAAGCCTTTTGAAAATCTAGGAATTACGAATGAAGCCGGTTATATTGAAACAAATGAGTTAATGGAAACAAAAGTTCCCGGGATTTTTGCGGCCGGTGATGTACGTGAAAAACAACTTCGCCAAATCGTAACGGCAACGGGTGATGGAAGTATTGCCGCTCAAAGTGCTCAACATTATATTGAGGAACTTTTAGAACAAATAAAGTAATATCAAAGTTGAAGAGGGTTCATTGTTTCATTAACAATTTAAAGAAAAAAAGTAATCGTCGTTTAACGCTGCTGTAACACGTATGAAACAAAGAAAGAGTATTATAAAGGTATGAAGAAATTGACCCCCTTTTAAATATATTTTTTTGGTACAGGAGATATCCTGTACTTTTTTTGTATGTTTACAATAACTAGGGGAAGTCGACACCCCGCTGATGTTAGATTTTATCACTTATTTCTACAGGTAATGATTATTCATTCACTTCATTGTTTGCATGTGATAAGGTATAGTATAATAATATTAGTTAAGTAATAATATAATGATTTACCTTTACCTTTATAATCATGATGGTGAAATTCACGGTGTTAAAAGCCGGTCAACCAATAGCAATTACTATATTATGTTGACTTGATTATATGGTCTGGAGTGAGTGAGAGAAATGCAAAGAGTTGCAAATTGTATATATATGAAAAACGGGGAAATCTTGTTGTTGCAAAAACCTCGTCGCGGCTGGTGGGCCATACCGGGTGGAAAAGTAGAGCCAAAAGAAACCGTAAAAGCAGCAGCCATCCGTGAATATGGGGAGGAGACGGGAATCCAAATTCGCGATCCCATCATAAAAGGTATATACACTTTTTTAATAGAAGATGATGATAAGTTTACCGAATGGATGATGTTTACTTTTTTTACGAATCAAGGTGACGGCATACAAAAAAATGTAACAAGGGAAGGAAAGCTGCAATGGCATCCGGTCGATAAATTAGATGAATTACCAATGGCTGAAGGAGATCGAATGATTATTCAACAAGCCTTATTTGGGGAAAATGTTCAGTTTGGTACATTCCATTACACAAAAGATTTCCAGCTAATATCACAAAAGTTGGATTGATAAATCTTATATTTACCAAATTTATAAAAGGGACTCTGGTGCCCGTTCATCGTTCAATCGATACGTTGTAAATAATTTTAAAAGGAATGGTGGTAAGAACAGTGGAAAATTCCAATGAGTTGCAAATAGTTATTATAACCGGAATGAGTGGTGCCGGCAAAACGGTTGCTATTCAAAGTTTTGAGGATCTTGGTTTTTTTTGTGTCGATAATTTACCACCAAGTCTTTTGCCAAAATTTTTAGAGTTAATGAGAGAATCCAAGAATAAAATGAATAAGGTTGCTTTGGTTATGGACTTACGCGGTCGTGAATTTTTTGAACAATTAATTCACGTTTTGGATGAATTGCAACATTACTCATGGCTAACCCCACATATATTATTTTTAGATGCCGATGACGCCACTTTGGTAAGAAGGTATAAAGAAACGCGCCGTTTTCACCCGTTGGCCAAATCGGGATTGCCGCTAGACGGGATTCGTAATGAGCGACAATTATTGGAAGAGTTAAAGGCAAGAGCACAAACAATTATAAACACATCCGAGTTAAAGCCGAAAGAATTACGTGAAAAGATTACAGAGAAATTTACCAACAGCAGGCAAAATTTATTTACGGTAAATGTAATCTCTTTTGGTTTTAAACATGGGATTCCGATCGACGCCGATTTAGTTTTCGATGTCCGATTTTTACCAAATCCATTTTATATTGAACAATTACGTCCGAAAACAGGGCTCGATCAGGATGTATATGAATATGTAATGAAATGGACGGATACAAGTAAATTTTTAGAAAAAATATTGGATTTACTATCTTTCATGTTACCGTTGTATAAACGAGAAGGAAAAAGTCAACTGGTAATTGCGATCGGTTGTACCGGTGGCCAGCATCGATCGGTTGCCATTGCCAAGTATTTGGGTGAAAAATTGGGAAAAGATTATCAAGTACAAGTGTCCCATAGAGAAATTGCAAATGAGAGGATTCAGAAACATGAATATTAGTCAACCAAGAATTGTGATCATCGGTGGAGGCACCGGTCTTCCGGTATTATTGCGTGGTATGAAAAGATTTCCGGTGGACATTACGGCCATTGTTACAGTTGCTGATGATGGCGGCAGCTCCGGACGCTTACGTGAGGATTTCCGAATACCGCCTCCGGGAGATATTAGAAATGTTCTCGCAGCACTTTCAGAAGTTGAGCCGTTAATCGAGGAGTTATTTCAACATCGTTTTGAGACGAATAGTGATTTGTCCGGTCATTCATTAGGTAACTTAATGTTGGCAGCGATGACGAACATTACCGGAAATTTTGCACATGCGGTTCATGAATTAAGCAGGGTACTCAATGTGAAGGGCAGAGTATTGCCATCGGCAAACCAAAGTGTTGTCCTTCATGCCGAAATGGAGGACGGGGTGATTATTCATGGAGAATCAAAAATACCGCTATACGGCAAAAGAATTAAGCGGGTATTTTTAACCCCTGACCATATTCATCCGTTACCTGAAACATTATATGCTATTCGAGAAGCGGATCTTATTGTAATCGGACCCGGTTCGCTTTATACAAGCATCTTGCCTAACCTAATTGTCCCTGAAATTGGGAATGAGCTCGCCAAGGCAAAAGCGAAAAAGGTGTATATATGTAATTTAATGACACAAAAAGGTGAAACAGGCGGTTTTTCTGCAAGTGATCATGTGAGAGCAATTTATGACCATACTGAACCATACTCCATCCAAAAAATCATCGTTAATAACGGCTACATTCCAGATTCGGTAAAATTGCGATATAAAGGTGAATACGCAGATCCGGTAAAGATTGATTATGATAATTTAGAGAAACTTGGAATCGAAATTATTGCCGATTCGATTGCAACCTTAACCGAAGGCTTTTTGCGGCATGATACAAAAACTTTATCGCAATTAATATTTAATATCTTAGAAAATGAAACAAAAAACCGCTTTCAATCGTAGTATTAGATGTATGAATGGAGGTTAGGGGATTGTCTTTTGCCTCAGATGTAAAAAAAGAATTAACCAATTTACCGATCGACGACACCAGCAGCAAATCGGAACTATCTGCATTAATTCGTATGAACGGTGCCGTTTCTTTTACGAATCAACGACTTGTTGTCGATATCCAAACAGAAAATGCAGCCATTGCGCGCCGGATCTACTCACTTTTAAAAAAACACTACCAGGTGGATGTGGAATTATTTGTCAGGAAAAAAATGAGGTTGAAAAAAAACAACGTCTATATTGTTCGGTTAATTGACCAGGTCAAAGAAATTTTAAAAGACCTTTCTATTATTGATGAGGGATTTGAATTTCATCATCAAATAGCCCCCGAACTGATTCAAAAGAAAAGTTGCAAAAGAGCTTATTTAAGAGGTGCTTTTTTAGCAGGTGGTTCAATTAATAATCCCGAAACCTCTTCATATCATTTAGAGATTTTTACATTATATAAGGATCATAGTGAGGCGTTGTGTGAGCTTCTCAACTCTTTTTCATTAAACAGCAAAACTTTGGAGCGGAAAAAGGGTTGGATTACTTACTTGAAGGAAGCTGAAAAAATTTCCGATTTTCTGGGCATTATTGGTGCACACAATGCGTTGTTAAGATTTGAGGATGTCCGCATAGTCCGGGATATGAGAAACTCAGTGAATCGCTTGGTAAACTGTGAAACCGCAAATTTGAACAAAACGATTGGAGCGGCTATCAGACAAGTAGAAAATATTAAATTTATTGATCAAACGATTGGACTGGATTCGCTACCGGAAAAGCTGAGAGAAATCGCAAAATTAAGAATTGAATACCAAGATGTGACGTTGAAAGAATTGGGTGAAATGGTATCAGGAGGAATTAGTAAGTCGGGGATTAATCACCGGTTAAGAAAAATTGACGAAATTGCAGAAAAGCTGCGAGCGGGTCAAACCGTTCACTTTAAATAATTTTTTAAAAGATCGGGCGCTCAAGTTTTTCTTTATACGAATAATCGGTGGGGGGATATTGTTTCCCCCTTAGATTGAAGTTCCCCTTTATCCGGAAAATTAAAAGATTCATAGATATATACATTTATCAAGGAGGAAAGGATTATGTTAGAAAAAAATGTGAAAGTAAAATTAAAATCCGGCCTGCAAGCTCGACCGGCAGCATTATTTGTCCAGGAGGCGAATCGGTTTTCATCTGATATTTCAATTGAAAGTGAAAGTCGAACAGTCAATGCCAAAAGTATTATGGGGATTATGAGTTTAGCGATAGGTTCCGGGAAAACAATTAAAATCATTGCCGATGGTAGTGATGAGGCAGAAGCGTTGGAAGTATTAACGAAATTTGTTGAAGATGAAAATAATTAATTTGTTTTTTTTGATAAAGCAAAAAGAGAAGGCTGTCAAATACCCGCCTGTCTTTTAAGCTAATTGGAGAGTATAAATTTTTCAATTTCTACTTTCCTAACGCCATAAGTGCAACTACGGCTCTGCCATCGCCTGAAGGCTCGGCAGTCGCTGAGTTTTCTTTAAAATGAATGAAGCGGTTACGGTTATGACAGCTTTTTTCGTTATCCAGAAAAAAACCGGGCGCATTACCCGGTTTTTCTTTACTATTTTCCAATTGTATTTCGACTGATGATGTGGTCAATCAATCCATATTCTTTTGCTCTTTCTGCAGACATAAAGTTATCGCGGTCTGTATCCCTTTCAATGACTTCTAGGGGTTGACCGGTATTTTCAGCCAAGATTTTATTTAATTTATCACGAGTATATAAAATATGTCTTGCTGCAATTTCAATTTCTGTTGCTTGACCTTGAGCACCGCCAAGTGGTTGGTGAATCATGACTTCTGCGTTTGGTAAAGCATAACGTTTCCCTTTTGCACCTGAAGAAAGCAGGAATGCACCCATAGATGCGGCCATTCCGATACAAATGGTTTGGACATCTGCTTTAACAAAATTCATCGTATCATAAATAGCCATACCTGCTGTTACACTTCCACCGGGACTGTTAATATAAAGGGAAATATCTTTCTCCGGGTTTTCGGCATCCAAGAATAATAACTGTGCAACAATCGAGTTGGCCGAGACATCATCAATTTGGCCGCCGAGAATAATAATCCGGTCTTTCAAAAGTCGGGAATAAATATCATATGCACGTTCCCCACGACTTGTTTGTTCAATAACTGTAGGAATTAAATTCATTTTTTATCCTCCTTTAATTGAAATTCCCTTTTACTAATTACCAAAGGTTTTCAATCTAATATATGTACATTCTACAACAAAGGTCAATAAAGGTCAAACAAAAGGCTACGAAGAAATAGAATTGATTTCTCCTTCAAATATTACCAAGTATATGTCATTTTAAACCTAAAAGAACATATTAAAACAAGCAGGGCTTGAATAAAATTCTCTTAATTGGAGGAAGAAATATGGGAAAAAACCGATATATTTATCCTGCAATTTTTGATTATGCGGAAGATGGAATTTCAGTAGAGTTTCCGGACTTACCTGGTTGCTTAACCTTTGGTAGCTCGGATGAAGAAGCGTTGACTATGGCAAAAGAAGCAATGGCGCTTCATTTATACGGTATGGAGGAAGATAATGTATCGATCCCCGCACCTTCAAAAGCAACAGATATAAAAACAGAATCGAATCAAGTTGTTGATCTTGTTGAGGTATGGATGCCGCCATTCCGCAATGCTACTTATAATTCGTAGTACTTTTAAAAAGTTTTCTCATTGATATTATGTATAAAAAAATACCACTACGTCTTATAAACGTAATGGTATTCAGTGTTTGAACGCCCTCGGCAGGAATCGAACCCACATTTCAAGAACCGGAATCTTGCGTGCTATCCGTTACACCACGAGGGCAAACTGTATTACTGACGAACAAAAACTATTATAATTCAAATGCAATAATTAATCAAGAGGGAAAATGTTACATTGCGTTGCGTTTTTTGCCTGCAAGTTTACGCACCGAAAAATTGGGAGTCCCTAGTAAAGTTGGAAATAAATATTTTTTCATTAATTTAGTCAATTTTTGTTTTCAATTTTGAAGAGAACCCTTACAATGAGAGTAAGGGAGAGATGTATATGAATATCGAATATGGAATGTTCCAACAACAAGCATTAAAATTAAATATGTCACAGGAACTTGTCCAGGCGATTTCGTTACTCCAATATACTTCCATGGAATTAGCCGGTTTTGTTGAACAAATAGCGACAGAAAATCCGCTGCTGGAAGTCGAAATGAATTATTATTCCACTTTTAGTCAAAAATCTTTGAAAAAAAGAAAAAAACAATCAGCAAACGCAGGCAATTTTGAAGCTTTTATCCCCGACCATTTGCCCAGCCTGTCAAATTATTTACAAGATCAATTATTGACAAAAAATCTTTCTTCAACAGAAAAAAGCTATGTCACATTTTTAATCAACAATTTAAATGACAATGGTTATTTAGAAATTGATATAGATGAAGCCAGCCGGATTTTAAATTTACCGAGGAAAATAGGTGAAAAAGCCCTTAACATCATCCAAAGTCTTGAACCGGCGGGTATCGGAGCAAGGAATTTGCAAGAATGTATTATATTACAGCTAAGGCGGAATGACAACGCAGACCCACGGCTTATAGAAATCGTAGAACATTATTTCGACGATTTTGCTTATAAAAAGTGGAAAAAAATTGAAAAAGACTTGAGCATCTCATTAAATGAAATTCAACGACTTTTTGATCTCGTTCAAACATTGGAACCTCGACCGGGCGCACTAATTTCTAATGAGCGAACCGAATATGTGATACCAGATATAATCATTGAAAAAAAGGAAGATATTTGGCATATTCATGTAGCGGAAGATTCCTATTTTCATATAAACATAAATGAAGGTTACTATCGTGAATTGATGCAACAACCTGAACCAATGGTAAAATCTTATGTGAAAGAAAAATATCAACAGATCCAATGGTTGAAACAAAGTATCGAACAAAGAAAAACAACAATGATCAACATGATGCGTGCAATTATAGAGATGCAAGAACCATACCTATTGGGGAGTAAGAAAGAATTAAAACCGATGACCATGAATAATGTTGCAGAAAAAATCGGCGTTCATGAATCAACCGTATCTCGAATTGCAAAAAACAAATATGCCCGTACACCAATTGGAACGATTCCCCTGCGAAAACTGTTTACAACTGGAGCAAAAACAGCAACCGGTAATGATACCATATCAACCGAACAGGTGAAAAATGAAATTCGCGATATGATTGACCAAGAAAATAAAAAATCACCCTATTCGGATCAAGAAATTGTCAAGCTGCTCGAAAAAAAGGGGATACGTGTTTCGAGAAGAACAGTTACCAAATACCGCGAGCAATTGAAGATTCCTTCTTCAATCAAAAGAAAAAGATATAATTAAGGATGGATCGGTAACCGGATTCTGAATGGTCCAAACCGAAACGATAAAAAGAAATCTGTGACAGGCCTGATTGGAAAGGAGAACAAATTTGAGACAAGAAATTATTTTATATAAAAGGAAAGAATGCCATTTATGCGATAATGCGCTTGAACTTTTGAGACGATTACAGAATGAGCATGATTTCACCCTCAAATTAGTTGATATTGAAGAAAATGATGATTTGGAAGAAAAGTACGGTTTATATATTCCTGTTGTAGAAATTGACGGAGAGGTCTTTCAATTTGGGCGAATTGATGAACATGTAATTAGAATGCGCTTACAAAAAAAATAAAAATGTTAAAGATAGTTGATTTTCCATATATTCTCTGCTAACATAATAAGTGTAACGGAGATGATTTTTTTGATATCTGTGGGACGAAAAATAACCTTATGGGTCGGGCACTGACCAATAAAATAATGAATTTCCCCAGTATTATTTTTGCTTTAAGTGGGACATTATTAACGATAGCAGGGTTTCAATAAGTCCACCTATTCCTGTTATTTGTGAGGAGAACATAGAATGAAGTCGATTATTAATGTACAAAAAAGACTAATACCGGATTTAGTTGAAATCATGCAGAAAAGATATCGAATTCTTCGTTACATAGAAATTATGCAGCCGGTTGGCAGACGCAGTTTATCCCAAAGTTTACAAATAACTGAACGGGTATTACGCAGTGAAACAGATTTTCTTAAAGATCAAGATTTAATTGCAATTTCAACGTCCGGTATGAGATTAACAGAAGAGGGAAAAATAATTTTGGACCAACTTGAACCAATTATGAAGGAATTTTCAAGTGCCCCGGAATTAGAAAAACAGTTGGCAGCTGCCCTAAATCTCCAATCATGTAATGTCGTTTCCGGTAACGCCGATGAATCGGACTGGGTTAAGTCTGAATTGGGGCGTGCATGTGTAAGCAGACTTAAGGAAGTCATTAAAGAAGGTCACGTTATTAGTGTGACCGGCGGATCTACAATGAATGCTGTTGCTGAGGCATTTACTGAAAAATTAAATAAAGAGAATTTGCTGTTTGTCCCTGCTCGAGGTGGAATCGGGGCAGACATAAAAGACCAGGCAAATACAATTTGTCAAAAGATGGCAAATAAAGCCGGCGGAAACTATATGGTTCTCTATTCCCCTGATCAAGTCACGAAAGAGTTTTATGAAACCTTCATCCAAGAGTCATCCATTCGAGAAGTACTAATGAAGATCAAATCAGCAGATATTGTTATTCACGGGATTGGTGATGCAATGACAATGGCAAGAAGAAGGATGACATCGGAAGAAGATATGCAAAAGCTTGTTCAGGAAAAAGCTGTTGCCGAAGCATTTGGATATTACTTTGATGAAAATGGACGCATTGTCCATAAAGTGCAAACAGTCGGCTTGCAGTTGGAAGATTTAAAAAACATCCCTCATATTTTTGCAGTTGCCGGTGGAGCTTCCAAGGCAAAGGCAATCAAGGCGTACATGAAAATCGCCCCGAAAAATACGGTTTTAATTACCGATGAAGCCGTAACAAATGAGATATTAAAAGGGTAATCCCTTTTAAATATAAAAAAATTCTTTACAGTTCAAAAGGAGGAAATGAACATGGCAGTAAAAGTTGGTATAAACGGTTTTGGACGTATTGGACGGTTAGTTTTCCGTGCAGCATTAAATAACCCTGATATTGAAGTAGTAGCTGTAAATGACTTAACAGATGCAAAAATGTTGGCTCATTTACTCAAATATGACTCTGTACACGGAACATTAGAAGAAGAAGTATCTGTTGATGGTGATTCTTTCGTAGTTGCCGGTCATAAAGTAAAAGTTATAGCTGAACGTGACCCGGCGCAAATTCCTTGGAAAGACCTTGGCGTAGAAATCGTTGTTGAATCTACCGGACGCTTCACAAAACGTGCAGACGCTGCAAAACATTTAGAAGGCGGCGCTAAAAAAGTTGTTATTTCTGCACCTGCTAAAGAAGAAGATATTACGATTGTTATGGGTGTTAATGAAGAAAAATATGATCCGGCAAATCATCATGTTATTTCCAACGCTTCTTGTACAACAAACTGTTTAGCTCCATTTGCAAAAGTTTTACAAGAAAAATTCGGAATCAAACGCGGTATGATGACAACGATTCACTCTTACACAAACGACCAACAAATTCTTGACTTACCTCATAAAGATTTTCGTCGTGCTCGTGCAGCAGCTGAATCTATGATTCCAACAACAACCGGTGCTGCAAAAGCTGTTGCGTTAGTTCTTCCTGAATTAAAAGGTAAACTAAATGGTATGGCTGTTCGTGTACCAACTCCTAACGTATCATTAGTTGACCTTGTTGCTGAACTTGGTAAAGATGTAACTGTTGAAGAAGTGAACGCAGCAATCAAAGCAGCTGCTGAAGGAGAATTAAAAGGAATTCTTGCTTACAACGAATTACCGTTAGTTTCTAAAGACTATAACCATACAAAAGTTTCTTCGACAGTTGACGGATTATCAACAATGGTTATGGAAGGAAATATGGTTAAAGTACTTGCTTGGTATGACAACGAATATGGTTACTCTAACCGTGTAGTTGATCTTGTAGACTATGTTGCAAAAAAAGGACTTTAATAAATAAGTGCCCAAGATCATAAGTGATAAAACATTTAAAAGACTAATTTGAACCTTAGTCAGGGGAATGGGGATACACGATTCCCCTCCCCTTTTTTATTGTTATAATAATCATGTTCAGAAAACCCGGGGAGGTCCGAACAATGGCTAAAAAATCAGTTAGAGATGTAGATGTTAAAGGAAAACGAGTTTTTGTACGGGTAGACTTTAACGTTCCAATGAAAGATGGACAAGTAACAGATGACACGAGGATTCGTGCTGCGTTACCAACCATTCAATACTTAATAGAACAAGGTGCAAAAGTAATTTTGGCCAGCCACTTAGGTCGTCCAAAAGGTCAAGTTGTTGAAGAAATGCGCTTAACAGCAGCCGGAAATCGCCTTTCCGAACTGCTTGGCAAACCGGTTCGGAAAGCGGACGAAGCATACGGAGAATCAGTTAAAGCAGAAATTGCCAAAATGGAAAATGGCGACGTACTCTTACTTGAAAATGTACGCTTCTATCCGGGAGAAACGAAAAATGATCCGGAATTGGCTAAGGCTTTTGCTGAACTTGCCGATTTATTTGTTAACGATGCGTTTGGTTCCGCACACCGGGCTCATGCTTCGACGGAAGGGATCGCTCATTACTTACCAGCTGTTTCCGGATTTTTAATGGAAAAAGAATTAAATGTTCTCGGTGGGGCTCTTGAAAATCCAAAACGTCCTTTCACAGCTATCATTGGCGGGGCAAAGGTAAAAGATAAAATTGGGGTTATTGAAAACTTGCTTGAAAAAGTTGATAATCTCATTATTGGCGGCGGACTTGCTTATACATTTGTGAAAGCACAAGGGTATGAAATCGGCCAATCTCTTCTTGAAGAAGATAAAATTGAGTTAGCTAAACAATTTATGGAAAAAGCGAAAGCAAAAGGCGTCAACTTCTATATGCCGATTGATGCGGTTGTCGCAAAAGAATTTGCCGAAAATGCCGAATCAAAAGTGGTTGATATTAAAGAAATTCCGGCAGATTGGCAAGCACTTGATATCGGGCCGAAAACTGAAGAACTTTATCGTGATGTTGTTCAAAAATCTGCAACGGTTATTTGGAACGGACCGATGGGTGTATTCGAATTTGATAAATTTGCCCATGGTACAAAAGCAGTTGCTGAAAGTTTAGCAGAAGCTACCGACGCAATTACGATTATTGGTGGTGGTGACTCTGCAGCTGCTGTTGAAAAATTCCATTTAGCAGAAAAAATGACTCATATTTCAACCGGCGGCGGTGCATCCCTTGAATTTATGGAAGGTAAAGTATTGCCGGGCGTTGCAGCATTAAATGATAAATAAGCAGCATTGTTCAATTATTGACTACCAAATTCGTACAGCATGAAATATTTGCTGCTAAATAAGAGACAGTGCAAGTAAAAAATCATTTGTATTGATACGATCATGTTACGAATATCTTTACATTTGTTCAATCACGTGCAATGAAGTAAAAAAACATTCGTATTGATACGGACCTGGTTGGAATGTACATGCACATTCCAGCATTAAATGATAAATTATTCGTATTAACAGTGTGCCGGCTCTGCAAGATTTCCTCGCCTTTTCATTGATAAGGATACAAGTTTTGTGGAAATATACAATTGCAGGGCCAATCGTAAAGAAGGAAGAAAGCAAGTAAAGGGAAGGTGTATTATGCGTAAACCGATTATAGCAGGGAACTGGAAAATGAATAAAACCTTGCAAGAAGCAGTCAATTTTGCATCTGAAGTAAAGCAGAAAATCCCGAGTTTTGAATCGGTTGAATCCGTCATCTGTGCCCCGGCGCTTTTTCTGGATCGACTTGTTCAAGAAGTAAAAGGAACGGACCTTCGTGTTGGTGCACAAAATATGCATTTTGAAGATGAAGGAGCATTTACCGGAGAAATTAGTCCGGTAGCCTTAAAAGATTTAGGTGTACAATATGTGATCATTGGCCATTCTGAACGGCGGGAAATGTTCAATGAAACCGATGAGTCAGTCAATAAAAAGGTTCATGCAGCTTTTAGACACGGATTAACTCCAATCATGTGTGTAGGAGAAACATTGGAAGAACGAGAAGCTGGCCAATGGCAACAAGTCGTTCATACGCAAACACGAAAAGGACTTGTCGGATTAACGAAAGAACAAGTGGCAAAAGTAGTTATTGCCTATGAACCGATTTGGGCAATCGGTACCGGAAAAACGGCCAGTGCGGAAGATGCAAATGAAGTATGTGCTTATATCCGGGAAACGGTGGCAGAACAATATGATCAAGATACAGCGGAAAAGATGCGGATCCAGTATGGTGGCAGTGTAAAGCCTGGCAATATCCAAGAATTAATGAACCAATCAGATATTGATGGGGCATTAGTTGGCGGTGCCAGCCTAGATCCAAATTCATTTTTACAACTATTGGAGGCAGGAAAATAATGAGTAAATCTCCAACAGCGTTAATCATCCTGGATGGATTTGGTTTACGCGAAGAAACGAAGGGAAATGCGGTAGCACATGCAAATAAACCGAATTTTGACCGTTACTGGAATGAGTTTCCGCATTCAACGCTGAGGGCAGACGGTGAATTTGTCGGCCTTCCTGAAGGTCAAATGGGAAACTCCGAAGTCGGTCATATGAACATCGGTGCCGGCCGCATTGTTTATCAAAGTTTATCAAGAGTTAATATTTCTATTCGTGAAGGCGAATTTGCTAAAAATCAAACATTCCTTAATGCAATGAATCATGTGAAAGAAAAAGGAACGAACTTGCACATATTCGGACTTTTATCAGATGGTGGTGTACATTCCCATATTAATCATATGTTTGCATTGCTAAAACTTGCCGCTGATCAAGGCGTGAAAAATGTTTATGTACACGCCTTTTTAGATGGACGGGATGTCGGTCCACAAACGGCAAAAACTTATATCCATGAAACACTTGAAAAAATGAAAGAATATGGTGTTGGTCAGTTCGCTACGATTTCTGGCCGATACTATGCTATGGATCGTGACAAACGTTGGGATCGTGAAGAAAAATGTTACCGTGCCATGGTTTACGGGGAAGGTCCGACATACCAAGATCCCATTCAATTAATAGATGACAGTTATGCAAATGGAATTTATGATGAATTCGTCATTCCATCTGTTATGGTAAACGAAAATAGTGAACCGGTAGCAACGATTAAAGACGAAGATGCAGTCATCTTCTATAACTTCCGTCCTGACCGGGCCATTCAAATCTCAAATGTTTTCACAAATGAAGAATTCGACGGGTTTGATCGTGGTCCAAGATGGCCGAAAAATTTACATTTCGTATGTTTAACTCATTTTAGCGAAACCGTAAAAGGTTATGTGGCTTACGAACCGGTGAACTTGGATAATACATTAGGTGAGGTTTTGGCTAAGCATAATCTAAAGCAATTACGTATAGCTGAAACTGAAAAATATCCACATGTTACGTACTTCTTTAACGGTGGTAAAGAAGAAGTGAATCCCGGTGAGGATCGAATCTTAATTCACTCACCAAAAGTGGCAACCTATGATTTAAAACCGGAAATGAGTGCTTATGAAGTAACCGATGCTTTAATTGAGCAAATTAAAGCTGACAAATATGATGTGATCATTTTAAACTATGCGAACCCTGATATGGTTGGTCACTCCGGGAAATTGGAACCGACTGTAAAGGCAATTGAAGCTGTTGATGAATGCTTGGGTAAAGTAGTTGACTTGATACTTGAAAAAGGTGGCAAAGCCATTATTACCGCTGACCATGGTAACTCGGAAGAAGTAATTACTTTAGAAGGAAATCCAATGACTGCCCATACAACCAATCCGGTTCCCGTTATTGTAACAGACAAAAATGTTACCTTACGTTCCGGTGGTAAATTAGGTGATTTAGCACCAACTATACTTGATATAATGGGAATTCAAAAACCGAAAGAAATGACCGGAGAATCCATCATTGCAAAATAATGACCAATAAATGGAAATAAAGGAGAGGTTTTAGATATGCCAACAATTACTGATATTTATGCTCGTGAAGTCTTAGACTCCCGAGGCAACCCAACTGTAGAAGTAGAAGTTTTAACAGAATCCGGCGCATTTGGCCGCGCTTTAGTACCAAGTGGTGCATCCACCGGTGAATATGAAGCTGTAGAATTACGTGACGGTGACAAAAGCCGTTATTTAGGAAAAGGTGTTTTAAAAGCTGTAGAAAATGTAAATGACATTATTGCACCGGAAATTATCGGCTTCAACGTTATGGATCAAGTAGCAATCGATAAAGCAATGATCGAACTTGATGGTACACCAAACAAAGGTAAATTAGGTGCGAACGCTATTCTTGGTGTTTCTCTTGCTGTTGCTCGTGCAGCTGCAGACTTCCTCGGAATTGAATTGTATCAATACCTTGGAGGGTTCAATGCAAAACAACTTCCGGTACCAATGATGAACATTCTAAACGGTGGGAAACATGCTGACAGTACGGTTGATATTCAGGAATTCATGGTCATGCCTGTAGGTGCGCCAAACTTCCGTGAAGCATTACGCATGGGTGCAGAAGTATTCCATAGCCTCCGTTCTGTTTTAAAAGCAAAAGGTTATAATACCGCTGTTGGTGATGAAGGCGGCTTTGCTCCAAGTTTAAAAACAAACGAAGAAGCGCTTTCTACAATTGTAGAAGCAATCGAAAAAGCCGGTTACAAACCTGGTGAAGAAGTAATGCTTGCAATGGACGTTGCTTCCTCGGAATTATTTAACAAAGAAGATGGGAAATACCACTTCCCTGGTGAAGGTGTTGTTCGTACATCTGAAGAAATGGTTGCATTCTATGAAGATCTTTGCAGCAAATACCCAATCGTATCTATTGAAGACGGTCTCGATGAAAACGACTGGGAAGGATTTAAACTTTTAACGGAACGTCTTGGTAAAAAAGTTCAATTAGTCGGTGATGACCTGTTCGTTACGAATACAGAAAAACTTGCTCGTGGTATTGAACAAGGAATTGCAAACTCTATCCTAATCAAAGTAAACCAAATCGGTACATTAACGGAAACTTTTGATGCAATTGAAATGGCGAAACGTGCCGGTTACACAGCTGTTGTATCCCATCGCTCCGGTGAAACTGAAGATACAACAATTGCTGATATCGCTGTTGCTACAAACGCCGGTCAAATTAAAACAGGTGCTCCATCTCGTACCGATCGTGTTGCAAAATATAACCAACTGCTTCGTATTGAAGACCAATTGGCTGAAACAGCACAATACCTTGGTAAAAACACATTCTACAATTTGAAAAAATAATTGTATGAATGTTTTAAAAGGCTACCCTCTATTTTTCCGGGGTAGCCTTATTTTTTGAACAAAACTTCCTTAAAACAGTGTCAGGATTTCATCAGAAGATTCCGTCCACAATGATAAATAATTCAACGATAGTAAAGTCACCCTTATATAATCGGATTTCGGGTCAATAAAAATTTTTTCTGTATTGGCTCATAAAGAGAGCGATGGGATCATATATTTGTTATAAAAAACATGCATTTTATTCTAGTATAGTTTTATGGAAATACAAAAACAATTACAAATTAGGCAAAAAATTAGTTTACAAATTACCATAAAGTCGATATAATTACCAATGTAAGAAAAAATCTTAAGGAGGTCGAGTGCAATGATGATTATTAAAAATTTCTTTGGCAAAACAATCTTGAATCGAAATAACACGCATTCGACCGAATCTAAATGGATCGCATAGGATTTATTTGCAATTAAGTATATCCATGCCGTAGGGAGAATCGTGCCCTGCGGTATTTTTGTGCCTTTTTAAAGCCGCAGGGAGCAGTCTCTTTGCGGCTTTTTACATTTTTTGGATATAGAAATGGAGGTGAAAAGAACATGACCATCAATATTTTGTTTGTCAGCATTACAATAAAACAGCGGGAAATTTCTCTTGAAGAGGAACTTCATAATCAACAAGTTGAAAAGCTTTATGAACAGAACCAAATGCGAATTTCCACTTTTATGGGGAACCATTAATTTAGTGAAAAAAACTTAGGAAAGGTGTGAGGACAAATGATTTTACGATATAGGCGATTTATGAGTTGTACTGGAGGTCGGATGCTGAATAACCGGATAAGGAGGTGAAAAGAGCATGACCATCAATATTTTGTTTTTTACAATTACAATCAGCAAAAGGAAGATCACCCTTGAAGAAGCACTGAACAACCAGAGGGTGGAAAAATTATATGAGGAAAATAAAGACCGTGCGGCAAAATATATCCGCAATTTATAATTTGTACGAAAATATGAAGGAAAGGTGGTTATCATGATGATTTATATCATGCAAAAGAGATTTTCAATTTTATGGGTGGAGAAAGATACCACCTAGTCATTTTTGTTAGGAGGTTGGAAAATTGTCACTTCATATGTTGATTATTATGTTTATTTATAGAAAGAGAAAGAAATAGCTATAAAAAAATCAAGCCAAGTTTGATACCATTCGTTCATAACAGGTAAAATTGACTCGTAGTTTTTTTAGAAACTGCATCTTTATGAACACGTAAAAGCAGAGTAATTCGCTCTGCTTTTTTTACTCGGAAAGTACCCCGGTGTTCTCCTCGAAGACTTGCACTGCTCCCATTCGTTTATTATTCAGTTATCTCTATAAATCTAATACATCTATAAATTTACGAAAGCATAATATTTAGCTTCCTTCCATTTATTAAAGGTTTTAGTAAAAAACTATCCCAAAAAAACTTTTTTGGTACATAAATTTAATCATAGTACCCGAAACATTTAGACAAATAAAAATATAACAGCAATGTCCTTATGCCTAAAACATCAGCACGAAAAGTCGATAAAATAAGCCCTTATTTTACTAAAATAATATAACCCAAAAAGTGATTAGCCGATGCAAGTGGAAAAATTAGTCAAGGTGATTTAACGGTTCATATTGATTTGGAAAGAAATGATGAACTTGGAAAATTAGCGAAGGCCTTCAACAATATGCGAAAACATCTTCATTTTGTTATTACGGAAGTTCGTGACAAAGCCGGCAGTCTTGCTTCTTCTTCTGAGCAGTTAAACTTAGGAGCGGAACAAAATACAGCAGCAACAGAATTAATTTCGTCATCAATTCAAGAGATTGCATCTAGTATGGATGATCAATCGAACAATATTTTAGAGAGTCAAAAAGTAGCAGAGGGCATGGTAAATTCTATTCATGAAATGTCGGTAATGGCCAATGATGTGACACAAACAGCTCAAAGTACGAAGCAAGCTGTCGATGAAGGAAATAAATCAATAGAAACAACAATTAACCAAATGGAATCAATTAAGCAAAACACACTTGAATTAGCAACAAACATTCAAGGCCTAGGTAATCTGTCTTCTGAAATTAATAAGATTATTGATGTAATTACAGATATTGCCGGTCAAACAAATTTACTTGCATTAAATGCTGCAATAGAGGCGGCAAGAGCGGGCGAATATGGAAAGGGGTTTGCTGTTGTTGCTGATGAGGTACGGAAATTGGCGGAAGAGTCCACTCAATCGGCAGAAAAAATTAAACAAATGATTGAAAAAATTCAAGATGAAACATCAACCACAGTACAGTCCATGGAAGCAGCAACCGAACAAGTAGAAAAAGGAATTTCCGTGGCAAACAATGCAGGTTCATCTTTTTCAACAATAAAAGGGTTCACGGATAAAATTACTGATCAAGTAAATGCTGTTGCAACGAATATTGAAGGAATTTCTGCAGGAGCGAAACAGTTTATCTTAAATAGGCGAGAATACTCCTACTTCAAGGAGCGGTAGCGAGTAAGTG
>NZ_JAJCHL010000109.1:0-9079 GCF_020554505.1 Caldibacillus sp. 210928-DFI.2.18 | reverse complement strand
GAGACTCGTTTTCGTCGCCACTTTTGGTTGAGAAAAGCTTGTTTTTGACGACGAGCCCGGTTCTCGTCGCCACTTTTAGGTGAGAAACGCTTGTTTTTGGCGACGAAACTCATTCTCGTCACCATTTTTCGGTGAGATATGGTCTTTTTTGGCGACGAGCCCGGTTCTCGTCACCATTTTTCGGTGAGATATGACCATTTTTGGCGACGAGATCTGTTTTCGTCACCATTTTTCGGTGAGAAACGCTCTTTTTTGACGACGAGCCCGGTTTTCGTCACCACTTTTGGTTGAGAAAAGCTTGTTTTTAACGACGAGCCCCATTCTTGTCACCATTATAAGCTTGAATCTCCTTTTTTGTCGGCGAAAACCCACCCGTCTTTGAAATGTTAAACTCAAGTAATGATCATCACTTCAGTAACTTCGAACAGCTGAATACCTGAATACCCAAAATGGATGTCCATTCTTTAGCATATTTGGAAAGTTTGTCTCATATATTCATATTGCAAGAATTAAGGAGACAAGACTTCTCCTCACATGATTGAAATAAAGGGGTTGGAAATATGAAAAAAGGCTGGATTTATCTATTTGCCGGACTGGTATTCGTTATGCTTTTGGCGGGTTGCGGTTCGAAAACGAAGGAAGAAGTCATCCAGGAATTGAATAAGAAAACCGAGGAATTAAAAGGATATAAGCTCGATGCCAAGATGACTTTAACAATGGGGAATGAGGCTCAAGAGTATCAAATTGAAGTGTGGCATAACAAACCTGAATTATACCGGGTCCATATGAAAAATGCCGAACGGGACCAAAGTCAAATGATTTTAAGAAATAAAGAAGGTGTATACGTACTAACACCTGCACTGAACAAAAGCTATAAATTTCAGAGCGAATGGCCGAAAAACAGCAGTCAACCATATTTATACGAATCGCTTGTACAAGATTTATTGAAAGATGATAACGCGAAATTGACTGAAACAGATAAGCATTATGTATTTGAAACAAAAACTCGATACCAATATAATAAAATGTTGCCTTTACAAGAAATTACGTTTAACAAAAAAGATTTTACACCGGTTTCTGTGAAAGTCATGGATTCCGATCGGAACGTGAAGCTTGCTGTTGAATTTTCAAAGGCAGAATTCAATGCAAAATTTGATAATGGTTCCTTTGATTTGAACAGAAATATGACCAGTGCCCAAATGGAAGCTCCTGTGAGTACTGTAGAAAAAGATGCAAATTCTGAGCTAACTGTAAAAATTCCAACAGAAGAAATTGCCGGAACTACACTCGTCGATGAACAGGAAGTCACTACATCTAACGGAAAACGTGTAATTTTAACATATGAGGGTGATAAAGCCTTTACCCTAATGCAAGAACATGTCGAAGTTCTTGAAACATCCAGTATGTCACCAACAGTCGTTAAGGGTGACCCAGTTGATTTAGGCTTCACGATAGGTGCATTGACGGACAATTCCCTGACTTGGACGGACGGTAATGTTGAATATATGATAGCTTCCAATAATTTGACAAAAGAAGAAATGGTAATGTTGGCGAAATCTGTTCAAAATGTTTCTGTTGAGAAGTAATTTTATAAAGATGTAAGTTCATTTGATTGTTTTGATAATGAGTTGGTCAAACAGTTTCCAATCATGACAATATAATTTTTTTGTAAAGGGGTCTATCCTGAATTGGGCACCACAAACATCGAGAGTGCGTGTGTGAATTTTTCAGGGTGACCTCTTTATTCTTTACACAACTTCAATCAGTGGGGACATCGATATCTCCTGCTGATTGCAAAAGGTCTGCGGAGCCTTCCCAATTTTTCTGTTCTATGATAACCATATACTGAATAATTTCATATTGTGGCTCAAAATTAAACCATATATATTTTTTAACACATTACAGATTATAGAAAGTGACTGGAAAGGTGTAAAAGATATAGGGTTTAGAAAAAAATGTCCAAACTGAATGTGCAGCGGTCGAATTTTGCATAAAAACCGACTATTTTGGCTGATAATAGTGAGGAAGTGAAAGAAATGACTTTTCATTATGATAAATAAATGTTACTATGTTTAAAGAAGCATAGTGAGTAGTTGGAGGTGTCTTTTGTGTCTGAATCCAGCGCAACACAAGAAATACTAGTGAACTTGCCGCAAAGTCTATTACTGGAGATGGATGGATTTATTAAACAAGAAAATGTGAATCGCGATGAGCTGATTTATCAAGCGACAAAAATGTTTTTACGTGAAAGGAAAAAAAGACACATTCGAGAATCCATGAGACGGGGATATATGGAAATGGCCAAAATTAATTTGACTATTGCATCGGAAAGCTTTCAGGCTGAATATGAGGCAGAACATACAGTTGAGAGACTAGTAAGCGGAGGATAAGCCTTTGATTGTTAAACGAGGCGACGTTTTCTTTGCCGACCTTTCCCCTGTCGTTGGTTCAGAACAAGGAGGCGTCCGTCCTGTTCTCATATTACAGAATGACATAGGGAATCGGTTCAGTCCAACTGTGATTATCGCAGCGATCACCGCTCAGATTCAAAAGGCAAAATTACCTACACATGTGGAAATCGATGCGAAAAAATACGGCTTTGAACGAGACTCGGTTATACTTCTAGAACAAATTCGGACAATTGATAAACAGCGACTTACCGATAAAATTACCCATCTGGATGAAGAAATGATGGAAAAAGTTGATGAGGCGTTACAAATCAGTTTAGGATTGATCGAATTTTGAATGAAAACAACAATGACGCTCTTGAATGAAAATCAGAGCGTTTTTTCATACATATGTTAGGAAAAAAACGGTAAAATTGTTTAGGACGTCCGAGTGGGAATCCTCCTCTATTCATTGAGGATTTGATGGGCGAAGGAAAATTCCGAAGAAAGTATCTGAAAGAGTTAAACACTCAATCAGTAGTGGTGTTGGGCACACCTGTGAAGTACCTACAACTTTGTAGGGGTTCCGAAACTCGTTATTTTAATGGCGGGTAGTTCATAGTGGGAAAGGTGTTCATTTCAATGTCTGTTCTGCCAAAAGGTAAGTCATCACGGCTTATCTTTTTTATTTTTCCCAAAGCAAAGTGGAAAGCCAAAATTGATTTACTCACTTTTTTCAATCATAATAAGGTAGTGCTGAAAATGTAATAATGGGAGTGAATACATTGGAGCAAACCATTGATAAACAATCGGAATTAATGAAACAAGTGGCAAAGGAATTAGCCATTAAGCTAACACAAGTAAAAAATGTTATTGATTTAACGAATGAGGGCAATACAATCCCTTTTATAGCAAGATACCGGAAAGAACGGACGGGTGCTTTAGATGAAGTTGTTATCCGTGATATCCTTGATCGTTGGAACTACTTGTTAAATTTAGAAGAACGGAAAGCGGAAGTTATCCGAATTATCGACGAACAAGGAAAATTGACGGAAGATTTGGCGGGAAAAATTGAGAACGCAACAAAACTGCAAGAGGTAGAAGATTTATACCGGCCATATAAACAAAAGCGCAGAACAAAAGCAAGTATCGCCAAAGAACGAGGATTAGAACCGCTTGCAAGTTGGATGATGACCTTCCCGGAAACAGGAGAATTGCGAGAGGAAGCCCGTCGTTATATTAATGAAGAACTTGACGTACATACAGAAGAAGATGCCATTACCGGAGCAAAAGATATTATTGCTGAAATGGTTTCAGATGATGCAGAGGTGCGGAAATGGATCCGTTTTGAAACGATGAAACACGGAATAATTGAATCAGCCGTTAAAGATGGAGAAAAGGACGAAAAACAAGTATTCGAAATGTACTATGAATATGAAGAACCTGTTGGAAAAATTGTTCCACATCGGATCCTTGCCTTGAATCGCGGCGAGAAAGAAGGAATTTTAAAAGTTTCTGTAAAACCTGATATTGAAAAAATCATCACTTACTTAAAGCAATCGTTTATTAAAAATGAGCGTTCACCGGTTGCTTCTGAAGTCATGCTTGCGATTGAGGACGGCTATAAACGGTTGATTCAACCCTCAATTGAACGGGAAGTTCGGAATGAATTAACGGAAAAGGCCGAAGAACAGGCAATCCATATTTTTTCTGAGAACTTGCGGAAATTATTACTGCAGCCCCCATTAAAAGGAAAAATTGTCTTAGGTGTCGATCCGGCGTATCGGACCGGCTGTAAATTAGCCGTTGTCGACGAAACAGGGAAAGTTCTTCATATTGATGTCATCTACCCGCATCCACCGGTGTCAAAAAAAGACGAGGCGGAAAATAAAGTAATGGGGATTATTGAAAAATATAAGGTTGAAATGATTGCGATCGGAAATGGAACAGCTTCACGTGAAACCGAAGAATTCATCGCCGATACTTTAAAAAAATTAGGTGGTAGTGATACCTACTATATGATCGTTAATGAAGCGGGTGCCAGCGTCTATTCAGCATCAGATCTTGCACGGGAGGAATTTCCTGATCTTCATGTTGAAGAAAGGAGTGCCGTCTCAATTGCCCGGAGATTACAAGATCCTTTGGCTGAATTAGTGAAAATTGATCCGAAATCAGTTGGCGTCGGTCAATATCAACATGATGTTTCCCAAAAAAAATTGCAAGAGTCGCTTACTTTTGTCGTTGAAACGGTCGTTAACCAA
Organism: Caldibacillus sp. 210928-DFI.2.18; assembly: GCF_020554505.1. Lineage (NCBI taxonomy): Bacteria > Bacillati > Bacillota > Bacilli > Caryophanales > Bacillaceae > Caldibacillus > Caldibacillus sp. 210928-DFI.2.18. The sequence goes on along the minus strand of NZ_JAJCHL010000109.1, from coordinate 4,431 downwards.
GTTGGCGTCAATGTAAATACGGCATCCTCCTCGCTTTTGCAATACGTCTCTGGCCTTTCCAAAACGGTAGCCAACAATATTAAAAAATATCGTGAGGAAAACGGGAAATTTAAAAACCGGGATGAACTGAAAAAAATTCCTCGGCTTGGTGAAAAAACATATGAACAAAGTATCGGGTTTCTCCGGGTTGTTGATGGAGATGAACCATTGGATCGGACAAGTATTCATCCCGAAAATTATCCGGTTGTTAGACGTTTATTGGAGAAATTAGGCTTTTCAACAACAGATATTGGCTCTGAGAAGCTTATTCAACGTTTAAATGAAGTCAATATTAATGATATGGCTGTTGAACTCGAGGTAGGAGAACTTACTTTAAAAGATATTTTCGATGCATTGAAACGACCGGAACGAGATCCGCGTGACGATTTACCAAAACCATTACTTAGAAAAGATGTATTAAAGATGGAAGATTTAAAACCAGGTATGGAACTTCAAGGAACCGTTCGGAACGTTGTCGATTTTGGTGCATTTGTTGATATCGGTGTTAAGCAAGATGGACTTGTCCACATTTCGAAAATGAGTAACCAATATGTTAAACACCCGCTTGATGTTGTTTCCGTCGGTGACATTGTAACTGTTTGGGTGAACGATGTCGATGTGAATAAAGGCCGGATTTCCTTGTCGATGTTAAAGGAAAGTTAAGAGGAAACGGTTTTTGTTCTTGATAAAGAATCATGCATAATCGAAAAGGAAGTCGTCTATTGTTAAATAAAAAACGTTACAGTCACATCATCATGGTCGTATCGCCAGTCACTGAAAAAGTCATTTATTGTCAACTAGAAAGCCCCTTCCGCAAATGTCATTCGGAAGGGGCTTTCATAATGATCTGCATGCCTACCGCAAATCTAATGGATTGCCCGGAACGATGGAAGAAGAAATTAAGAACAATTTTTTCTCATATAAAAATACCAGCACTGATTTAATAACTTAATTTGGTACCGATTTTTCTCTAAAAAAGCCCTTTGCATTTGTTTTTTGAACCAACTCGGCATTAACCACCCCTCCTTTTGAAAGAGGTAATCCTCACGATAATATTTTTGAAAGGAAATTGTACAAATCCACATAACCGAAAAATGAACGTTTATTCCAATTACCTTTTTTATTATTGCAATTCAGGATAGAATCTGTTTAAGGTCAGCTGATGGTACAGTTTTTTAAATGTGTGTATAATTTAATCTATGTTAAAATAGATTGTCAGTGAACTACTTTTATTTAAACACGAAACTTTATAGGTTATAGGTGAAATCAAAAATGAATGATCAGCAACTCCAAAATTTAGTTGAAAAAATATCCCTTGAATATTTTAACAGGCAATTCAAACATAAAGCAGTTTTTAATAAAAGACTGCGGACAACGGGTGGAAGATACATACTACAGACCGGTAATATTGAAATTAATAAAAAATATTATGATGTGTATGGAGAAAAAGAATTAATCGGTATCATTAAACATGAACTTTGTCATTACCACCTTCATCAAAATAAAATGGGTTACCGACATAAAGACCAACATTTTAAACAACTTGCCAGTCAAGTCGGTGCTCCCCGATACTGTACACCATTACCTGAAACATTAGAAAGAAAACGGTCAGTGCAAATATATCAATATCAATGCTCTAATTGCGGCCTTATTTATAAGCGGAAGAGAAGAGTAGATACAAATCGCTTTGTTTGCGGGAAATGCGGCGGCCGGTTAGTAAAGGTAGACAAGTAAACATAAGAGGATAAAACAATTTTTTGTTGATGCTGCTCTAGCACCCTTTCGGCACTTGCCTCAGAAAAAAAGAATATCATTACCTGGTTTTTATTGACAGATTAAACATTTGGTGTCACAGCGCTCTACCTGGCCCAAAAAAAGCATGCTGATAGTCATTGGATGCATGTCCTAAACGTAACGGCTTATCTCAATTGGTTATTGGCAAACGTAGCTGGATGCTAAATTGGAATATGGTTGAACAGCCTGAAACTTTTGGTTTGATTTTGCTTTGTTTACAATTTTTATTGGCTTACTTATACTGCAAGTTTTAAATCAACCGAAAATATCAATTGAAATAATCGTTATTATTAGTACGGTGATTTTTACAGTCTGGCGAATTTGCTTGTTCCAATTGGAATTGACGTTACTATAGTAAAAATCTTTGTTGCATGTGTCGGGATGGTGGAAAAATGGAAATAAGGTGGGATTTATTATTATTGACATGTCCATTGATACTGACGTGGTATGCTCCAATTCAATAGGGAGAATTGGAACCCTTTTTCGATGAACAAGTTATTGAAGATGTCGATCGTTAGGAAATTGATTGCCGAGGGGGCTTTCTTTTATTTTGTCAACGTGGTATAATATAGATAATGCTTTTTCGAACGAACTTGAAATATCAAAAAGGAATAAATGGTTTGGCGTTCTTGGTGAAATCATTAAGAACTTAATCACACTGGATCGACTAAGGAGTCGTAAGGATGTATGAGAGGTAGGGCATACGTCGTTTAGGTTTTAAATAAAGGAATATTACCGCGGCAATTTATCTTGAGATATATAGTAAAAACAAGTTTGAACATATTCGTAAAGTATTTTAAGGCGCCTGAACGGGTGCTTTTTTAATTTTGCTTTAGAGGGAGAGATGGTGAAATTAATCAGGTAATTATTGGAAACAAATAAGCCTCTTTGGACATGGTGTTTTGCAGGATGGTAGCATAAAACTTGAAACTTCTTCTTCTCAAAACAATAAAAATTGGGTGCTTTTTTGGTTAATTTTTAATCTAACGGGGTAAGGCTATTTTTAAAAAGGAATGTAAAATGAAGGAAAATGTGTTTTTGGGGAGGTGTATGATAAATATTCGGAAATTAACTGTACATGAAGATTCTCCGATGGATGTGTTGTTACTAGCGGACCTTCTTACGAACATGTTCAGGAATATTTACAAAGGAGTATATTTTATACTTCAACTTAGAACAGCCGTGACTTTAGTCTTAGGATAGATAGTTTTTAAAAAAATTGGGATTGAAAGATAAAAAAGACGTTGACAGACAAATCTTAATAACTGATCGAGCATTTGATTTGCTTTTGTGCTTTTGTTAGGGGCAAAATAAAAAAAATAAAATAGAGTGTTGACAAACAAAGTTAAACAAATTATAATAACAAAGGTCGAGTTGGTTGAAGGAATTAACTCTTTGCTATTCCGCAGTAGCTCAGTGGTAGAGCAATCGGCTGTTAACCGATCGGTCGTAGGTTCGAATCCTACCTGCGGAGCCATTTGTTATGGCCCGTTGGTCAAGCGGTTAAGACACCGCCCTTTCACGGCGGTAACACGGGTTCGAATCCCGTACGGGTCATTTAATAATTATTTTATTTTTGGTAATAATATCTTTGAAGGAAATATTGGGCTATAGCCAAGCGGTAAGGCAACGGACTTTGACTCCGTGATGCGCTGGTTCGAATCCAGCTAGCCCAGCCATTCCTTTTGTATCGAGAAAACTTCTAGTATATATTTGTATTATGAGTCATTAACTTAGTCGATAGAGTTAAAAGTTTCTATGAATCAGCTACGAGTTACCTTAGCACTTAGAGTTCTTCTGAAAATAGCGACTTTTGATGTAATAATGTAAATATAATAACGAGCCATTAGCTCAGTCGGTAGAGCACGGATGGAAATGCTTCTTTGAGTATACATCAGCGTACCGATCGAGCCGCTTCTTGAATAATCATACTGAGATCGGGACGTCGTAGATGCCCTAGTAAGGTAGAGGCTATTAATGTAATAATGCAAATATAATAATGAGCCATTAGCTCAGTCGGTAGAGCATCTGACTTTTAATCAGAGGGTCGGAGGTTCGAATCCTCCATGGCTCACTTTTTTATGATAAAACTATAGAAATTATAAATGCGGTCGTGGCGGAATGGCAGACGCGCTAGGTTGAGGGCCTAGTGGGAGTTAATCCCGTGGAGGTTCAAGTCCTCTCGGCCGCACTAAAAAGTAGTTGACAAAAACAAATAAGTTTAATATACTATAAAAGTTGCACTTGCGCCTGTAGCTCAATTGGATAGAGTGTCTGACTACGGATCAGAAGGTTATGGGTTCGACTCCTATCAGGCGCGTTATGTTTGAATCAATAATCAAAAACAGCTTATTTTGATCAAACAAATGGTTTTATGTGCGGGTGTAGTTTAGTGGTAAAACCACAGCCACGAGCAAAGCCACTATGAATTGACTACGAGTTGCCTCGACGCATAAACTTCTATGAAAAAACTAGCAGAGGAAGAGGCATGAAGAAGGCTGACTAGTTTAAGTGTGAATTATAATTTTAAAACAAAAATTTATATGCGGGTGTAGTTTAGTGGTAAAACCACAGCCTTCCAAGCTGTTGTCGTGGGTT